>JALUPA010000202.1 GCA_027054335.1 Ardenticatenaceae bacterium | reverse complement strand
CCGCGCCCCGCGCCCCACCCGCCCGCGCAACTGGTACAACTGTGCCAGACCAAACCGGTCGGCCCGATCCACAATCAGCGTGTTAGCGTTGGGGATGTCCAGGCCGCTTTCGATGATGGTGGTGCTGACCAGAATGTCAATTTTGCCTTCCACAAATTCCAGCATGATGCGTTCCAACTGCCGCTCGCTCATCTGGCCGTGGCCGATGGCGATAATTGCTTCCGGCACGAGCGCTTCCAACTGGTTGCGGATGATGTCAATGGTCAGCACCCGGTTATGCACCATGAATATCTGCCCGCCCCGATCCAGTTCCCGCAGGATGGCCCGTTTCAGCCGGGTTTCGTCAAATTCGCCCACGTAGGTTTGCACGGGCAGCCGTTCCGCCGGGGCGGTATCAATGATGCTAATGTCCCGCACGCCGGTCAGGCTCATGTACATGGTGCGGGGGATGGGGGTGGCGGTCATGGTCAGCACGTCTACCTCGGTGCGCCACTGTTTCAGCTTTTCTTTGTGACCCACGCCAAAACGCTGCTCTTCGTCAATGATGAGCAGGCCCAAATCCTTGAAGGAGATGTCGTCGGAGAGAAGGCGGTGGGTGCCGATGATGATGTCTATACGGCCGTTCCGTAAATCCTGCACAATTTTCTTTTGCCGCGTCGGGGTGCGGAAGCGGGACAGCATCTCTACGGTGACGGGGAACGGTTTGAGCCGCTCCCGGAACGTGTTGAAATGCTGCTGGGCTAAAACGGTGGTGGGCACGAGGATGGCGACCTGCTTGCTGTCCATCACCGCCTTGAACGCCGCCCGCAAAGCCACCTCCGTCTTGCCGTACCCCACGTCGCCGCAGACGAGCCGGTCCATGGGGCGCGGCCGTTCCATATCCTCCTTCACCTCGGCGATGACCCGCAGTTGGTCTTCCGTCTCCCGGTAGGGGAAGCCGGCTTCCAGTTCCGCCTGCCATTCCGTGTCCGGCGAGAAGGCGTGGCCGTGAATCGTCTCGCGGGCGGCGTACAGTTCCAGTAGTTCACCCGCCAGTTCGTCGGCCGCTTTTTGCGCTTTGGCTTTGGCTTTGCCCCACGATTTATCTCCCAGGCGGCTGATTTTGGGCGGCCGTTCATCGGAACCAATCCAGCGGTTCAGCCGGTCGGCGTGGTGGACGGGGACGTAGAGAACGTCGTTGTTGGCGTATTCCAGCAGCAGATATTCTCGCTCCATGCCGCCGATGTAGCGCGTGACCAATCCCTGAAAACGGCCGATACCGTATTCCAGATGCACCACGTAATCCCCGGCTTCAATGTCAGAAAAGTGGGTTTCGGGGGCGGACGGCCGTTTGCGCCGCCAGCGGCGTGGAGCCGGCCGTTTCCAGCCAAAAATCTCCGCGTCCGTGAGCAAATCCAGCAAAATTTCATTCGTATCCCGGCGCACCAGGACAAATCCTTCGGCCAGCGCCCCCTGGACAAAGGTGAGGGAGGCGGGCGGGGGC
>JALUPA010000201.1 GCA_027054335.1 Ardenticatenaceae bacterium | reverse complement strand
GCTCAAGTTGCAGCGCCGCACCCGCCCGGACAAGCTCTCGCCGCACAAACACGCCACCTCCAACCTCCTGCGCCTGCGCAACGGCCAAGTGAGCCGCGAACCCTTGGCCCGCCGCGCCTTCCTCCCCGCCCCAGCCCCCCTCCTCAACCCCGACCAGGCTCGCGTGTGGGGGCAGATTAAGATGGCGATGATTGAAGATGGGGAGATGAGGGATAATCCCCCCGCCCCCACCCCCTTCCTTCTGCATGGCGTGACGGGCAGCGGCAAAACGGAGATTTACATGCGGGCGATTGCTCATGCGCTGGCAGAGGGGAAGCCGGCGATTGTGCTGGTGCCCGAAATTGCCCTGACGCCGCAGACGGTACGCCGTTTTGCCGCCCGTTTTCCGGGGCGCGTCGCCATCCTGCACAGCCGCCTGAGCGCAGGGGAACGGTACGACACGTGGCGACGGGCGCGGCAGGGACTGATTGATATTATGGTAGGGCCACGCAGCGCCTTGTTTGCCCCACTGCCCAATCTGGGAGTGATCGTCCTGGACGAGGAGCATGATCCCAGCTACAAACAGACGCCGCCGGTACCGCCGCCTTATTACCACGCTGTGGATACGGCCGTAGCCCTGGGCCAAATCCTGGGAGCCACCGTCATCATGGGCAGCGCCACGCCGGATATTGTCAATTACCATCGCGCCCGCAGCGGCCGTTACCAACTGCTGGAACTACCCAAGCGGGTCATGGGCCACCGCTACCGCATCGAAAGCCAGGCGGAACGGCTGCACATCCCCGCAGAAAAAATAGCCGCCCGCCCCGTCAGCGGCGACCCGGACGACGCGCTGACCATCCCCCTGCCCCCCATCCAGGTGGTAGACTTGCGCCAGGAATTGCGCGCCGGCAATCGTTCCATTTTCAGCCGGGCGTTGGATGCAGCCATCACGGAAACGTTAGAGCGGCGGGAACAGGCAATCCTTTTCCTCAACCGGCGTGGTTCGGCCACCTTCGTTATTTGCCGGGATTGCGGCTACGTGGAACGCTGCCCCCGCTGCGACATGCCCCTCACCTACCACCGCCCCCGGATGCTGCTCATCTGCCATCATTGCGGCAAACAGGAGCCGGTACATCAGGAATGCCCTCACTGCGGCTCCAAGCGCATCCGCTACTTTGGCTTGGGCACGGAGGAAGTGGAGATGCAGGTGCAGCGCCGCTGGCCGGAAGCCCGCCTCACCCGCTGGGACCGAGACACGACGGCGGGCAAAAACACCCACGAGGAACTTCTGGCCAGCTTCATCAACCACGAATCAGACATTCTCATTGGCACGCAGATGATTGCCAAAGGGCTGGACTTGCCCCTGGTGACGCTGGTGGGTGTTATCTCGGCCGACGTGTCGCTCAGCCTGCCGGATTACCGCACGGGGGAACGGGCTTTCCAGAATTTGATGCAGGTGGCGGGCCGGGCCGGGCGCGGTTTATTGGGAGGACGAGTCATCATCCAGACGTACCAGCCGGAACATTACGCTATTCAGGCCGCGGCAGAACACGATTACGCCAGTTTTTACATTGAGGAAATCCGCTTCCGCACGCAACACAACCTGCCTCCCTTCCGGCGGCTGGCCCGGCTGCTGTACATTGATCCAATCAATGATCGTGGGCGACGAGAAGCGGAACGGCTGGCGCAGGGGCTACGCCGGCACGTGCGGGACAAGGCGTTAGCGGCGACAGAAGTGCTGGGGCCGACGCCGCCGTTTTTTAACCGGATTGACGGCCGTTACCGTTGGCAAATCATCTTGCGTACGCCCAACCCCATCCGGGTTCTGGCAGATTTCCCCACCCCTGCTCCCTGGCTGGTGGATATTGACCCGGTCAGCACCCTGTAAAAGTATCCCCTGCCTCGTTCCACGCTCCGCGTGGAACGAGGGGGGTGAACACTTACTTATTGCGCGACTTTCGGAGGTAGATATTCGTATTGTAATTGGTAATGAGTAATACGAATATTTTGGGAATGATCTTTCGTTTCGTCCATCTGTAGGGCGATTTGCCAAATCGTCCTACGGTTTTTGGGTCAAACAAAGACTATCCCCAATATTTTCGATTTTTCGGTCTGGGCGATTTGTAAAATCGCCCTACTTAATCAGGAGGCAGTAAGATGAAACAGATGATAACACGTAAACGAATAATTGGAACAGGTTTGTTTTTGGTATTGTTGGCATTGCTGGTTCCAACCGTTTTTGCCCAGGAGGCCCGCGGTGGTGATACAGTAGTCATCGAAGCGGGAGAAGTTGTGCCGGATGATTTGTACGTGGGCGGAGAACGCATCATCATCAATGGCACAATTGAAGGCGATCTAGTGGCGATGGGCCAGGATGTCATCATCAATGGTACGGTGGAGGGAGACGTGCTGGCCATGGCCCAATCGGTCAGTATTCAAGGGGAAGTGCAGGATGATGTTCGGGTCTTGGTTTTTCTGGTCACTTTGGGGCGGGAAGGCTTCGTTGGTGATGATATAGTGGGTCTCGGTTACAGTCTGGAAACGGCCGTAGGCAGTCAGATCAATGGCGGAGTAGCCTTTTTCGGCTTCCAGACCTTGCTGGATGGCAACGTAGCCGGAGACGTGCGTTTTGCCGGGAACAGTCTGGAGATTAACGGCGCTGTCGGTGGGGACGTGAACGCTACCGTTGGCTCCGAACAGGATACCGGCCCCAGCCCCTTCCAGTTTATGCCCCAAATGCCCCAAACGGCCGTCATCCCTCCCGGCCTGACTGTGGGTAAAGAAGCCAGCATCGGCGGAGATTTAACCTACCAGGCCCCGGAAACAGTCAACATTCCGGCCAACGCTGTGAGCGGCCAAACCGAATATGAGCAAATCACCCAACCGGAACGAGAGAAGCTGGAAGAATCGGCCGCCAGCAAAGCAATCAGCACAAGCTGGTCAGCCTTGCAAAAATGGGTCACACTCATCATCATCGGCTTCGTCCTGCTTAAAATCACGCCGCTGCTGGTTCCCAATCTGGCCGGCATATTGGGCGAAAAGCCGTGGCCCAGCCTGGGTTGGGGCACTGTCTGGTACTTTGGCATTCCGCTGCTGGCTTTTGTCCTGGCCGGTGCGGCGGTGTTCCTCATGTTTCTGTTTGGCCTGATCAAACTGGGTACCATTAGCCTGACCATTGGCTTGATTGTGGGAGCAGTTCTCATTGTGGTTTTCGTGGCGATCTTCCTCATTTTCCTGTACCTGACCAAAATTGTAGTAGGGTATGCTCTGGGATTGTGGATTTTGCGGAAGCTGAACAGCAGTCTGGCAGAAAAACCACTCTGGCCGTTGGTGTTAGGCACGCTTATCGTGATCATTCTCATCGCCCTGCCCTACATTGGCGGATTGATTAATCTGATCATCGCCATGCTGGGTTTAGGAACGCTCTGGCTGAACCGGCAAGTGCTGCTGCCAGCCCCCGTTGAAAAAACGACCTGAACTCGGGTGGTGTGTAACGGTCTCTCACATATCACATATTGAACATAATCACGCAACCCACCCTCACGCATCACGCTCTCCTCTGGTATAATTGAGGCAGGCCGGGCAAAGGCCCGGCCGTAAGCGAGGCACAATGAACGCTTTGTCTCAATTTTTTATCGAGAATATCGTTGTTGTCTTTTTCCTCTACGGGCTGGGCTTCTTTAGCATGGGGCTGGCAGTCTGGCTGGAATTGGGTCGTTCCTCCGAATTTCGCCGCACGCGGGCTTTGCTTTTTCTGGCCGGTTTTGGCTTGTTGCACGGCAGCCACGAATGGATAGAAGTATACACCCACCTTCCTGGCGTTGACACAACTGCTGATCCCGTCGGCCATTTGCTGCTGGAAGTTTTTCGCGTTAGTGTCTTGAGTCTTTCCTTCTTGCTGTTGGCTATTTTTGGTTTACGGGTTATTTTTGCCCACGGGTCTGCCGCAGATCGCGGCCGCCGGGCTACCATCAAATGGACGGCCATCTTGATCGGCGTCTGGCTGGCGCTGGTGAGCGTTACTTTGTGGACACACCGGCCTTGTGGCGACAACTGCGTTACGGCCGTGGACGTTTTAAGCCGCTACACCCTGGCTATCCCCGCTGCCTTCCTGGCTGCCTGGGCCATGGTGCTGCAACACCGCTCCTTCAAAGCCAGGGGGATGCCCATTTGCGCCCGCGACCTGCTTTGGGCGGCGCTGGCCCTGCTTATCTACGGCGCGGTGGGGCAGGTTTTCACCAAACCCAGTTTTCTCTGGCCCTCCACAGTTATCAATTCCGAACTGTTCCAGCAAACTTTTGGCATACCGGTACAGCTTTTCCGGGCTATTTTGGCCGGCATCATGGCCGTTTTTATCATTCGCGCCCTGCGCGCCTTTGAAATAGAACGAGAGCAGCGGTTAGCCGCCGCTAACGAAGCTAAACTGGCCGCCCAACAAGAAGCCCTGGCCACGCAGCAACGCGCCCACGCTGCAATGGAAAAACTCAACCGGCAACTGCAAACGGCCGTACAAGACTTAACCATGCTGTTCGACCTTTCCCGCACTCTGGCCGCTACGCTGGATCGGGACACCTTGTTGCAAGACGCCCTGGCCAACATCTTCAAAAGTATCCCCCGGATTCAGGGCGGCGTCGTCTTCTTGCGGGAAAAAGTCGGCCAGCCGTTGCAGCAGGTGGCGGCGGCCGGATATGAAATGCCCAATGGATCAGATACGGCCGTCACCGAAGCCCTCCGGCAAGCCCAAAAAGTGGCCGAACAAGTCATTGCTCACAACCATACCCTGTGCTGGACAGGCGAAAGTTTCCTACCGGTCAACCAATGTATCTGCCTTACCCAATCGGACGGGCAAAACTGCGCCGGATACTCTTTCCCGCAGCGTACTGTCGGTGTACCTCTGGTCATCCAGGATCAGGTGAATGGTTGTCTGGTTCTGGAGGTGGCAGCCGGCGCCAACTGCCTGACCACCCGCGACCACGATCTGATTCACACGGTTGCCAGCCAGCTCAGTATGGCCGTTGCCAACGCCACCCTTTACCAGGAAGTGCAGGCGCGGGAAGAGCTACGCGGCGAACTACTGCGCCAGGTTGTTTCTGCTCAGGAAAGTGAACGGCAGCGTATTGCCCGTGAACTACACGACGGTACCGGGCAAATCCTGACGGCCCTGAGCCTGGGTCTGGCTGCCGCCAGCGCCAGTGTGCCACGTGACCCGGAATTGGCCGCCCGCCAGTTGGATGAACTGAAAACAATGAGTACGCAGGTAATCAAGGAATTACACAACCTGGTGATGGGCTTACGGCCGTCTGTTCTGGACGATCTGGGATTGGTTCCCGCGCTGCGGGGGCAGGCGCAAAAATTTGAGGAACGCACCCGGATAGCTACACGTTTTGAGGTAAACGGCCGTATCTGCCGCCTCCAGCCAGAAATTGAAACGACCATCTTCCGTATTGCCCAGGAATCGTTGACCAACGTCGTCAAACACGCCGACGCCCGGTGCGTTACGCTGCAATTAACCTACGGCAAAGATACAATTCAACTGACGGTGCAGGATGACGGCAGCGGCTTTGATCTGGATGAAGCCCTGCAAACTGATTCGGAATATCGCTGGGGATTACTGGGGATGCAGGAACGGGTTTCTTTGGCCGGCGGCGTCTGGGAGATTGATTCCCGGCCCGGCGCAGGTACGACCATTCGGGTAAACATCCCCCTCATAGAAGCCGTGACAGAAAAAACCTCCGAGGTCTTGGAGACCTCGGAGGTTTGAGGGTCGAGGAGAAAACAAGGAACGCTAAATGTCCAAAATCAAATTGATATTAGTTGATGATCACGCGGTTGTCCGGTCAGGGCTACGGATGCTGCTGGAAGCGCAGACGGATATGGAAATTGTGGGGGAAGCGGAAAACGGCCGTGAAGCTGTGGCCCTGGCCCAATCTCTGCAACCGGACATCATCCTTATGGACATCCTGATGCCGGACATGAATGGCATTGAAGCCACCCGGTTAGTAAAGGAAGCGGCCCCGGATACGGCCGTATTAGCCCTGACTATGTATGAAGATGACCAATACTTCTTTGAAATGCTCAAAGCGGGTGCTTCTGGCTACGTGCCCAAACGGGCCGCCCCCGATGACCTGGTAACGGCCATCCGCACCATCTACCAGGGTGAAATATTCCTCTATCCTTCTCTGACCGCCCGGCTGGTGCAAGGTTACGTCAGGCAGAATATGCCTGACGCCTCCCGTAACAATCTGACGGAACGAGAGCGGGAAGTACTCATTTTGATTGCCGACGGGTTAACCAACGCTGAAATTGCCGAACGCTTGGGCATCAGCGTCAAAACAGTAGACCGTCACCGAGAAAACCTGATGCGTAAGCTCAATTTGCACAGCCGGGTAGACTTGGTGAAATACGCCATCAAACAAGGTCTTATTGACCTGGATGAGTGGTAGCCAAAAGATTGGTTCAATCTAAAGCGCCAGGTTATTTCTCTAAGGCAGCGGCGTAGACAGAGGCACATATATTTCTCTGGTTACGCGGGGGATGGTGGTCACGGCCGTTTGCTCAAACGTTGCCGCCCATACCACCAATGCCAGGGCAGTTCCTCCCACAATTACACTGGCGACAATAAAAATGATGCGCCGCCGGTGCAGATCGGCAGCATTCGGCTGCGGCCACGGCTTGCCGCCCCCTTCCAACCGCTCCAACTCCAGTTGATGTTCCTCCTCCATCTGCTCCCGCGGCAGCTTGCCGGTACACATACTGGGGTTGAAATGTTTAATCAGCACATTATAAAAATGCCAGATCAAAACAGACAAAACCGCCAAGACTGCTTCCCAGCCGTGGGCGGCCTTGCTGGCGGGAATAAATTGGCCGGGCAAGACGGCCGTAGCCGCAATCGGATTCCACAACAAAAAGCCAGTAATCGCCATGATCACCGTGCCCCAGACCACCGCCCAATACTCAATCTTCTCCCCAAAATTAAACTTCGGCATCTTCGGCGGATCGGACCGGAAACCCAGGTTATAAGCCACCGTATCCTTCAGATCATACCAATCCTGGCGGGTAAGCAATATCTGCATCCGCTCATGCTTGACGTAAAAGCGATACGCCGACGTTAAGATGTGATAAATCGCTCCCACCGTCAAGACAAAAGCCGCATAACGGTGAATAATGCGCACCTGTTCAATGCCGCCCATCCAGGCAATCATGCTTTCCCCCCAGCCTGTCAGGGCATACTTTTGGGGCAGCCCGGTTATAGCCAGAATGGTAAAGCTGACGAGCAGAATAATATGCTCAATACGCGCCCCTACCCGGAAACGGGGATACTCTTTAGGGAGACCGGTTTTTGTTGCGGCCATAAGCAAATCTCCAGTTGGGCGATTTGGCAAATCGCCCTACGTTTTCTGCCGGTGCATACGTATCCGGCGGTAAATATCCGTGCCAATCAGAAAAGCGAAAAACAGCAAGGTAACGGGAATCACAATCGCGTAAAACAGGTTCACCAGATAAACCAAAGGATTGTGTTCCAACGACGGCCGAAAATGGCTTGTCCAGGCGTCCGGGAAATTTGTGGTGGCGTCAGGGTGACATTGCTGGCAGGTTTCCAACAAATTGGCCTTGATCCCAGCCTCCGGATCGTCCGGCTCTTTGATGTCATGCACACCGTGACAATCGTAGCAGACCGCCTTGTTGGTAGGCACATTCGGGTCTTCATGCTCAAACAACGTCACCGTCGTGCCGTGAAAATCAGCCACATACGTTTCAAAAACGTCGGTCGAAATATCATATTCAGCCATCAATTCCTGGTTGGCGTGGCAGCCGGCGCACAATTCCGGGGAACGGATACGGAACAAGTCGGTCGTGGGGTCGCCAATGTTGTGTACGCCGTGACAATTGATGCAGGTGGGCACATCCTCATTGCCATCTTCCAGCAAGGCCGCGCCATGCACGCTGTCCGCGTATTCATCAAAAATCGTGCTGTGGCACTGCTGGCAAGTGTGGGAGATACGCTCCCGCGGCTCATCCGGCGGCGGCGTATCGTGCGCGCCGTGGCAATCGGTACAAACGGCCGCTTCCAGTTCCCCTTCTTTCAAAGCCGCACCATGCACGCTGTCCAGCGCCAGATCATAATTGTGATCATGGCAAGAGGCGCAAGTCGGATACTTCTCCAGGCTGTATTCCCGCAAGCTGCCCACATCCAGCGGTTCGTGGGGATAGGTCATCTCATCCCCATGGCAGTTGCGGCAGGTCAACGGCTGCCAGGGATTGTCTTCCCCATGCACAGACTGGCGCAAAGCCTCCGGGTCAATGGTCAATGATTTGGTATCGCCGTTGGCAAAGGTCAGCGTCATGTCCGGTTGGGTGTGGCAGGCCAGACAGTATTCATCCTCACGCGGCTGGCTGGTGAAAAGGCCGGCTTCGAGGACGGCCGTTAACCGATCCTGCTCCTCTGCCTCATGGCACTGCACACAGTTGGTCACAATCTCGGCCACTTCCCACGTCTCCACCGGCTGCACTTCATGCGAGTCATGGCAATCGGTGCATACTACCGGCTCCTCGGCAGCCATATCCGGATGGTTGGTGAGATGAGTCGGCTGGTGACAACCCGCACAAGCGGCTGATTTTTCCACCTGGTAACTGCGATAATCCGGGGCCGTGACGCCATCATGGGGGATGCGGTACTCGTTGGGGTCATGGCAATCTGTACAGGCCAACGGCTCCTCAGCCGCGCCATGAGCGGACAAAGCCAAATGTTGGGGGTCAACCTGGGCAGAAATAGTTTCACCGGACGGAAATTCAATGACGGCCGTTGTATCCTGATGGCACAAACGGCAGGCAAAATCAGACCGGGCCGGATCATCCACCTGCTGTGCGGGAACCTGGCTGACAGTTACCACTGGGGCTGATGACAGGCGGGACGCTTCAGCCGAACCAGGCTGCCACCAAAAAAATACAGTTGCGGCGATGAGTAATCCCGCCGCCGATAGCCAAAGCAATAATGAGCGCATGGTTACGTAAGAGGCGTCAGGCAGGGCGACGCCTGACGCCTCATCCCTATACTACTGATCAATTAGATTCTTCGGCTGTTCCTTCTTCTGCTGCCGGCGGAGCCGTATGATAATCATTAGCCATCGCCTTCAGTTCCTCATCGGTCATTGGCTCGGCGCTGCCATCTTCAACGTGACAACTACGGCAGGCGAAATTCAAGCCAAGCTGCGACAATGATTGCGTCCCGTCCTCATTGAACTGCTCAATTTGGTTGGGATCAATCGCCATCAGATGGGTGCGAATATCGCCGGTAAACTTCTCCGGGTCGCCCAAAGCACTCTTGGTTACCCGCGGCATGTGGCAGCTAATGCACTGCACATCACTGCTGGAAGCGTGCTTTTCGCTTTTCTGCACTTGAGCTTCCTTAAAGTGACAATTTTCACATTGCGTGCGCGTCGTTTGTTCACCCGTCTTACGCAATTGAATGACGCCGTCATGCGGGTCATGGCAGTCCACACAGTTGAGGGCGAGATGTTTACTTTGGAACAACTCCTCATACTGCTCGTGGTGCTTGATCAGGCCGCCTTTGGCGTCCACCTCCTCCGGTACACCCCGGAAATGGCAATCGCCACAAGCTGCCGAATCCCGATCCACATTCATAGCAAACGACATGGGATATTCCGCATGAGCGCTGCCCGGCCCATGACATTCCTCACATTGGATGCCCGGTTCCGCCCAGGTACCAATAAGACCGGGTAAACCATCCTGGTTGCCTTCCGGGCTGTATCCGGTCGTATGACAGGTACCGCAATCATACGGCTTTTCTTCACCGGCATGATATGCTACCCAATTATTCCCCATATCCAGTTCCGGGTTGTAATAATTGTATTGGGTTTTGGCGTTTTCATCGCCGGTGATGATATAGCCATTCTTATCAATAAAACGCGCTTTCCAGTTATAACCGCCAATCACGTAGCTGATGTCGTCCCAGGTATATCCTTCAGGGACGTCCTCCAGTTTGGTGAAGGGGTATTCGGGCGGCTGCCCGTCTACAACCGGATTGAGCTTGTACGGATGGCCGCTCTTCATAAAACGGGCGTAAATGTCCTCGTGACACTCGGAACACGTTTCTCGCCCTACGTACTGCGGCGGTTCAAAGCTGACGCCATCCACCCCGTCTTTACCGGGAGGCCCCGGTTCGCCGGGAGGGCCTTGCGGGCCTTCGGGGCCGGGAGGACCCTGCGGGCCTTCGGGACCGGGAGGGCCTTGCGGGCCTTCCTGCGGCGTGCAGGCGGCCATAGCCAATGCCATCACTATGGCCAGAATAATGTACCAATATTTCCGTTGCATGAATCATCCTCCTTTGTCCGTGTACAATGTATCTGGCTGGCTGCCCACCCAGACACTGCCAAGTAAAACAAAACAACTACCGCGCTTGATGCGCCGCGTTATAATGGAAGTATATTATTTGCCGTAGGGGGAGATAGTGACAAATGTCACATGCGTTGGGTAATAGACATCATATCAATGGGTTATATTACCCATTTTAGGGATGGGTGGCCGATAGCCAGCGGTTAAGGGCCGGTAACAGCCATTAAATTACACGGCCGTTTTCACTTCACGGGCCACAAATTGATGGTAAGCAGTCAATAACCGACGGTACACCGGGCCGGGACGGCCGTCACCCACTATCTGTTCACCAATTTGCACGACCGGCAGCACAGCCCGCGAGGAACTGCTGATCATCGCCTCCTGCAAATGGGGTATTTCACCCATATGCACAGCTGCCAAATGCACGGAGATATTTAACTCGTCGGCCAGCTTGAGGATGATTTTGCGGGTGATACCTTCCAGAACGCCAGAACCGGCGGTGCGTAAAATATCATCTGCGACGGCGTAGAAATTAGAGGTTAAGCCTTCCAGGATACGGCCGTCATCATCCAGCATCAGATATTCATACACGTCGCTACTTTTCTGGTATTGGCGGCGGTGTTGGGCGAACACGGCCGTTTTAGCCTGCGGCTTCTCCCGGTGCAACCCCGTCACCACAGCCACTCGTATCCCCTTCCGATAGTACACCTCCGGCGGTGAAGTAAAAGGCATCAGGCTGATGAGGAGACGGCCTGCCGTGCCTCGAACAGTCACCGGTTCCGCCAGGACATCCACCCGTACCCGCGCCTCCGGCAGCGGATAGGCGGTGCAAACCTGGTGTAAGGCACGACGCAACGGCCGTTCGTCCCACTGATACTCCCAGCCCAGCAGCCGCATGGATTGGCGCAGCCGTTCCAGGTGCGCTTCTAGCCAGAGAAACTTGTTATGCTCAAAGGTGCGGAAAGCTGAATAGACCCCCAGGGGATACCCGGCCAGCATTTCTTCGAATGTTTTGGCCGACTGCGGGATGGGTAACGGCCGTACCCCTCCATCGTCCACCAAAAATAATTGAAATCCTGCCCCGTTATTTGCCACTTTGTCCAAAATAAACCTCATTTTTCGCAATCATATGCTTCTCTAACACACATCCTACATACTTCTAACATAGTTCCTTAGAATAGTAAACAGATTCCGCCCGCCAAACGGTTGGCGAATCTACTGAACTGATAAATGAGAACAATATATTAAGAAAAAGAGGTGCCACGAGATGAGCAAAATTATTGGAATTGACTTGGGCACGACTAATTCCGTCGTGTCTGTAATGGAAGGCGGGGACCCCGTCGTCATTCCCTCCGCAGAAGGCGGGAATACTGTCCCCTCCATCGTAGCCTTTAACAAAAAAGGTGAGCGCCTGGTAGGCCAGACAGCCAAACGACAAGCTGTGGTCAACCCGGAAAACACTATCTACTCCATCAAACGCCTGATGGGGCGACGCATTGACGACCCGGAAACCAAGAAAACAATGGAAATGGTTCCTTATGAGATCGTGGCCGGGCCGCAAGGCGATGCCCGCGTTCACGTACCGGTGGTCAACAAAACCTATTCGCCGCAGGAAATTTCTGCCTTCATTTTGCAAAAATTGAAGAGAGACGCCGAAGCGTACCTGGGCACGACCGTTACCGAAGCGGTTATCACTGTGCCGGCTTACTTTAACGACAGCCAGCGCCAGGCCACCAAAGACGCCGGTAAAATTGCCGGGCTGAATGTGCGGCGTATCATCAACGAACCAACGGCCGCCGCCCTGGCTTACGGTCTGGACAAGAAAAGCGACGAAACCATCCTGGTTTTTGACCTGGGCGGCGGTACGTTTGACGTGTCCATTCTGGAAGTGGGCGATGGTGTGGTAGAAGTGAAATCCACTCACGGCGACACCCATTTGGGCGGCGATGACTGGGACGAACGCATTGTGAACTGGATGATTGATGAATTCAAGAAGGATCAGGGCATTGATTTGAGTCAGGATCGCCAGGCATTGCAGCGTCTGCGGGAAGCAGCCGAAAAAGCTAAGGTAGAACTGTCTACCCTGACACAAAGCGACATCAACCTGCCCTTCATCACGGCAGACGCCAGCGGCCCGAAACATTTGCAATTGACCCTGACGCGGGCCAAATTTGAACAGTTGACGGAAGATTTGGTGCAGCGTTGTAAAGGGCCGTTTGAGATGGCCCTGAAAGACGCCGGGTTGTCCGCCAAAGATATTGACGAAGTTGTTCTGGTCGGCGGCTCTACCCGGATGCCCATGGTGCAGGAATTGGTGCAAAACCTGACCAACAAAGCGCCAAACAAGAGCGTGAACCCGGATGAGGTTGTTTCGCTGGGCGCAGCCATTCAAGGCGGCGTGTTGGGCGGCGACGTGAAAGACGTCCTACTGCTGGACGTGACGCCGTTGAGCCTGGGTCTGGAAACACTGGGCGGCGTGATGACCACCTTGATCCCGCGCAATACGACGATTCCCACGGCCAAAACGGAAGTGTTCAGCACAGCCGAAGATAACCAGACGGCCGTAGACATCCACGTATTGCAAGGCGAGCGGCCCTTGGCCAAAGACAACAAAACGCTGGGCAACTTCCGGCTGGACGGCATTCCGCCGGCGCCGCGGGGCATCCCCCAAATCGAAGTAACCTTCGATATTGACGCCAACGGTATTCTGCACGTCAAGGCCAGAGATAAGGCCACCGGCAAAGAACAGCAGATTCAGATCACCGCTTCCACCAACCTGTCGGAAAACGAAGTGGAACAAATGGTCAAAGAAGCGCAGGCGCACGAAGCCGAAGACAAGCAACTGCGCGAACTGATCGAAGCCCGGAATCAGGCAGACCAACTGATCTACGCCGTGGAAAAGAGCCTGAACGAGTTGGGCGACAAAGTCCCGGTCAATGACAAGGGCCAGATTGAAGCGCTGATTGAACAGCTCAAGACGGCTAAAGATGGCGAGGACATCACCCAGATTCGCAGCCTGACGGAGCAGTTGCAACAGGCCAGCTACGCCTTGAGCCAGCAGATGTACCAGCAGCAAGCGCCCGAAGGCAACGGTCAGGCAGCCCCCGGCGGTGAAACCCCGCCCCCAGCTGATGACGACGTTGTAGAAGGCGAATTCCAGGAAATGTAATGAGGTGAACGGGAAAGCGGGCGGGTAAAATCCGCTTTCTCTGACAAAGGGCAAAGCGCCCGCAATTTAACAATATGGGAAACGGGCGGACGCATCCGCCCGTTTCTTTTTGGAAAAAATCATGTTTGGAGATTACAACAATTACGGCAGACGGCCGTCAGGCCGCAATATCCAGGCTGAGTTTGCCCGCCTGCAACAAGCCTACAAACAAGCGCAGGCGGAAGCCGCCGCCTGGGAAAAAGAAGCCAAACGCTGGAAAACGGAAGCGGACAAGTGGCGGCAGGCTGCTAAGCAGGAATCGCAGGAAAAAACGGAAGCGTACCAAATTCAGAAGCAGGCCGAAACCGCCCTGGTAAAAACACAGCAGCAATTGGCCGAAACGCAAGAGGCGCTAAAAAACCGGAAAGCCGGCCCGGAAGTTGCGCCATCCGCCGAAAACGGCGACTGGAAGGAACAGTATATGCGTCTGGCGGCCGATGTGGAAAACACCAAGAGGCGGCTGGAACAACGCTACGCCAACGCCTCCCGGCAGGAAAAAGAAAAATTTCTGCGGGACATGCTGCCTCTGGCCGATAATCTGGAACGGGTACTGCAACATGCCCAAAACGAACAGGACAAAAAAGGCATTGAAATGACGCTGAAAGCATTCCGGGACGTGTTGACCCGCTACGGGGTACAGCCCATCCAGGCCGAAGGCCAGCCTTTTGACCCGGAATATCACGAGGCCATCGGCGTGCTGCCCGACCCCGACGCGCCGGAAGACGCGGTAACGGCCGTAGAACAAACCGGTTATACGCTGGATGGAAAGTTATTACGGCCGTCGCGGGTGTTGGTGAACAGGTAACAAGAGGAACACTATGGACTATAAAGACTACTACCAAATTTTAGGCGTCAGCAAAACAGCTGACGAAAAAGAAATCAAAAAGGCGTATCGCAAACTGGCGCGGCAA
>JALUPA010000200.1:764-1484 GCA_027054335.1 Ardenticatenaceae bacterium | reverse complement strand
AAACAGTGCGACGGTATCCACATCGACCCCGATCACCGGCAATGCGCCCGTGCTCCAGTTCAGCGGATTGTTCCAGTCGAAATCGCCGCCGAAATTGTCAAAGAACACCGTGTTGTTGCCCGTGAAATCAATACTGCGCTGACCTGGCAATT
Source organism: Ardenticatenaceae bacterium (assembly GCA_027054335.1). Lineage (GTDB taxonomy): Bacteria > Chloroflexota > Anaerolineae > Promineifilales > Promineifilaceae > JAJRTP01. The sequence continues at coordinate 1,332 of JALUPA010000200.1, read as the reverse complement.
GCGCTGGTAATGTATAACCTACCGGGAACTGGTATTTGGCAAAATCATTGTTAATAGTAGGCGCCGTCAGGAAAATGAACTTGTCATTTACCGCAGCGGTAAAGCCGTTGACGGGCTGGATAACAGCTATACCGCCCAGCGTGGCCACACCACCAACCTGCAACTGATCATTAACCACACCGGTAGCTCCGGCGCCCTGCAAGTCAATCAGCAAGCTGGCTGATGGGTTCTGGGTATAGTTACCGGTAACGATCAAGTTACCGATTGCGCCAGAACCACCAGGCTGGATAGCAGCCGCATTGTTAACAAGATTGCCAGAAACCGTACCAGTTCCTATGGTAGATAGTGTTCCGCCATCTAGCGTCAGCGTAGGAATGCTGAAGGTTGTCCCATTTGTCAGCACAATATCTCCAGTCGTAATAAAACTGCCCGACATCGTTACATTTGCGCCAATAGTCAATCCACCCTGATTGTCAAACTGATCGGGGTTAATGGTGGCGTTGTTATTGATGTTCATCTGGCCGCCCACTGCGTTGGTGAACACGGACAGGCCGCCAAACAAGGCATT
>JALUPA010000200.1:0-754 GCA_027054335.1 Ardenticatenaceae bacterium | reverse complement strand
ATGTTGAAGGTGGCGTTGTTGGTAAAGCCAAAGCCACTCTCGAGCCGCAGGATGCCGCCGGTAAATTCTATCGTGCCGTTATTGACCCAGTTGCGATTGAGCCCCAACGTGCCGCCGCTGTTGATCGTGCTGACGCCGGTGGTGGTCAGCTGGCCCGCGCCGCTGAGGTTGCCGCCGCTCCAGTTGAAGGCGCCATCGATCTGGATATCGTCAGCGCCATTGAGGGTTCCGCTGTTCAGGTTGACGGTGAGGTTCGCCGGTACGATGAGCGGGCTGCCGGTGGCGTTGGTCAATGTGCCGCCGCTGAGGTTGAGCGTTGCCCCCGCCGCTGTGATGAAGTTGAAGCCCGCGCCCAGGGTGCGCGTGCCCGCGGTCAGGTTGATGGTGTTGGCGCCAATATTCCAGGAGCCGGTGTCACTGCCACTGGTCGCCAGCGTCAGGGTGACGCCAGCGCCGAGGTTGATGGCGCCGGCATTGTCAAACTGATCGGGGTTAATGGTGGCGTTGTTATTGATGTTCATCTGGCCGCCCACTGCGTTGGTGAACACGGACAGACCGCCAAACAAGGCATTGATCTGGGCGCCGCCGTTGATGTTGAAGGTGGCGTTGTTGGTAAAGCCAAAGCCATTCTCGAGCCGCAGGATGCCGCCGGTAAATTCTATCGTGCCGTTATTGACCCAGTTGCGATTGAGCCCCAACGTGCCGCCGCTGTTGATCGTGCTGACGCCGGTGGTGGTCAGCTGGCCCGCGCCGC
>JALUPA010000199.1 GCA_027054335.1 Ardenticatenaceae bacterium | reverse complement strand
GTCATATTCAAACCGCTCCCTGAGCTGCTCCTCGCTGTCGTCGTCCATCACATATACGGTTTTCGTATCGGTGACATTGCCCGTAAAGTCATAGGCCGTGGCAGTGCGGGCGTATTTGGCGCCGTAGGCTTCACTGACGGTCTGTATGGCCCTGAGCTTGTCGTCGTAGTAGGTGGCCGAGCGCAGCCAGGCGCCGTCATTGAGCACTTTGGTCTTTCCGCCGGTCACCGCGCCCCTGGGCCCGGTCATATACGGGCCGGCGTTTATGCCGTTGGTATAGTCAAAGTCAAATTTCGCGTCAAAACCGCTGAGTGATTTGAAACCGTAGTTGTCGTAGTAGGTCACCGTGAGCACTTCTTTTATTCCTGTTGTGGGATAGCTGTTGTTGGTATAGCCGTCCGTCGAATTTGCATCGAATATTTCATATAACGCCGGACCGGTACTGTTCATTACGGTATTTCGCAGGTTTTCATGGGTATCGTTGCTTTGGCAGATGCCCGTCATCACGGGCCGGTTCAGTTGGTCGTACTTGGTATAGGACCACTCTTTGGGCGATTTGGCGCGCTGGTTGCCGTCCTGGGTCAGCACCAGCCTGTCCCGCCGGTCATAGACCATATATACGGGGTCGGCGCCGGGCACTTTTTTGGTGATCATCCGCTGTCTCTCGTCGTAGGTGTATTGAAAACACAGCTCCGCCAGTTCAGTGTTGCTTATGCCGTCGCTTACATTGGCTTTGGGCTGAACGACATACCGCAGATTGCCAAAGTCGTCATAGACATAGTAGGTGGCGTGTTCTTCGGGGCCGTCGAACACCTTTTTGCACACCACCCTGTCGAGTTTGTCCTTAAACTCCTCTACACGGCTCGCTGTACCCGACGGGCTCACCTGGTTCTCATCCCAGGTGGTATTTTTGTACAGTTGGTTGGCCGCATAATATACCGGTGCGGCGCCCGATTCCACTACCGGCACGGTGAGCAGATATACTTCTCCGGCCACATTGGCGCCGTAGCCCGATTTCACTTCCCTGTCCTGCCCGTCGCGCCAGGCGTACCCCGGCGGGCGTTGCTTCTCAACGCGGTTGAGGGGTGAGGGCTCGAAAATGGTCTCGCTAAAGGCGTAATCATCGTCCGTTGTGCCGTATGACGCTGTGTAGTTCGTGACATTGGTAAAATCTTCATAGAACTGTCCGTTATTGCCTGCAGCTTCAAAAGGCAGATAGCTCTTGTGCTGCCTGCCGTAGGCGTCGTAGGCGAGCGAAGTGACGATGTCTTCATAGTTGGGCGAGGCGCCGGCCTGTATTGTCTGTACCTCGCGGCCCAGTCCGTCATAGTATTTGACCGTTTGCATGCTTTCCCCGCAGGGGCCGTTTTCCGTCAGGGGCGTGATCACATGGATATAGTTCTCGAAAGCATCGGGGCTCGCCAGCGCCTGGCAGGTTTCTTCATTGATATTGATATCATCAATAGCTATGTCCCCGGCATAATTATC
>JALUPA010000198.1 GCA_027054335.1 Ardenticatenaceae bacterium | reverse complement strand
GTCGTTTGGGGCGGACCGGGGGATGCGTTTTTAAAAGACGCAACGCTTCTTCAACGGCGCGTTCCAATTGCAAGTCCCGGCCTTTGGCCAGCATACCCGGGTCGTTGACCACTTCGATGTCCGGATCCACGCCATGGCCCTCCGGAAACCATTCGCCTTCGGTGCTGTACATGCGGAAAGTGGGCACCGTGACGCGGCCGCCGTCGATGAGCGGTGGCGCGCCGGTGATGCCGATCAGGCCGCCCCAGGTTCGGGTACCGATAAGCGGGCCCAGGCCGGCTTTTTTGAAATAGTAAGGAAAGGCGTCACCCCCCGAGCCACTCCAGCCGTTGATGAGCATGACCTTGGGGCCAAAATGGGCAAACGGCGGCCACTGCCAGTCGCGGCCGTCGCGGACCGCCCAGAAGGATAATGCCGGCCGGTTCAGCAGTTCGATGAACCGGTCCGGTATCTGTCCGCCGCTGTTAAAACGCTCGTCAATAATAAGCGCATCTTTGGTATACTGCGCCATGAATTGCCGCACCAGCTCGGTCTGGCCATCGAATCCGGTGCTGCGCACATAAATGTAGCCAACCCGTCCGTTGCTGAGTTCCTCTACTTTGCGGCGGTTGGTCTCGATCCACTCCAGATGTCGTAACCGCCGTTCATCGGAAAGGGTCTTTACCAGTACCCGGCGTGCGCCTTCCAGGGTGGGTTTGCTGTTAACCGTAAGCACTACGGTTTTATCGGCCAGGCCCTCAAAGGCCGCATAAGGCTCTTTGGAAATATCCAGAGGAATACCGTTCACCGCCAGTACATAATCGCCTTCTTTTACATCCACTCCCGGCTGATCCAGAGGCGATCGCACTTCCACATCCCAGGGGGCGCCGCGGATAATCCGTGCAATACGGTAAGCCCCGTTTTCTAACTTCCAGTCGACACCCAAAAGCCCAACCCGGCGCCGTTTTGGACGTTCCAGATCACCGCCGCCGCGGTAGGTGTGTGAAGCATTGAGCTCGGCGATCAGTTCTCCGATGACGTAGTTCACATCCCACCGGGTAACGGCATCCTGCAGCAGTTTTTCATACTGCTTGCGCATGGCCTCCCAGTCTACACCGTGCATATTGGCATCGTAAAAGAAGTCGCGTTCGAAACGCCAGGCATCGGTAAATAGCTGTTTCCATTCGGACCTGGGATCCACAGTCATTTCCATCTCACCGGTTCGCAGCGGTTTGTCCATTTTTTGTCCGGGCTTAACATCGATGATGGCATATTTGCGTTTTTTCCACACCAGAAGCTTTTTGCCGTCAGCCGAGAGGCGGTATCCGTCTACATCGTTGAGGATGGTTTTCTCTTCCCGTTTCTGCAGATCATAATACACCAGGGCGGCTTTTTTCTCGTCGGATCCTGTACGCGGCAGCCGGCGATAAAGCACTTTGCCCTTCACGGCCCATAGATCGGTATAATTACCGGCCTTGGGGGGCAAAATCACGGCGCGGCGCTCAAAGCCA
>JALUPA010000197.1 GCA_027054335.1 Ardenticatenaceae bacterium | reverse complement strand
GTAATCCGCTACCGACGGTCGCCTGGAAATGATGAACATTAAAAATTTAATTCGGTAATAGGCCGACATAGGTTAACAGGTCCAAAGAACCAAAACTGAAGCGATCGAGAAAGTCGGCGACACGTTGTTTGAGAGCTGACCAGTCAGAACTGAGCCGATGCAGATGTAAAACATCTTGCTTAAGCCAACGCCACAGTTTCTCGATGGGATTGAGCCAAGAAGCATAAGTGGGCAAGCATAGCAGTTGGATGGGCAGGTCATCGTGGACCGCTTTATCGCCAGGCGAGGTGGGCCAGGTTGGCGGTAGCTTAGGGGGAAAAGGAAAGGCTTGCGCTTGGAGCGGCGCCAAGACATCTGGATGAAAATGGATGGGCCAATTATCAACGACGATGTAGATCACTTTGGCCTGAGGATAAGCTGCCCGGACCTCAAACCAAAATTGAGAGAAACAGTTCAGATTGGTCTGAGCCCGCTGCCGGTAAGTGACTTGTCCGCTGATGGCATTGAGGGCAGCGAGAACCCGAAAAGAAGTGTTGGTTTGATAGCAGCGTTGCGCGAGCGGTTGCCTGGCTCCCTGTTGCTCATAGGCCGGGGCCAAGCTCGGTTGACGATAATAGGTCAATTCATCCAAATACAACAAAATATAGTGCTCCGGCTCATAATAGGCCCTAAATCTGGCTAACTCGATCAGGCTCACTTTTTCTTGGTAAAAGCGGTCAGGGCTATGAACATAGTCTCGACCTTGTTTGTAGCTGATCCCCAGTCGCTGGAGAATTTGGTGAACCCCACTGGCCGTGTTCACTGACAGCCAGTCACAGCACTCAGCAATCATCGCTAAGGACCACCGCGAGCGACAATAGCCAAAGTGAGTTGGGTCTCGACGAACGAGGTGCAGCAAGGCCTGTTGTGCCTCCACTTCAGTGCTGTATTTAGGGGGAAAAAGCGGGCTTGCGCCCGCGGCCTGCTTTGATCTGCAACCCCTCAATCCCGCTCGCTTCGTAGCGATCCAGCCAGGTGTAGACCGTATCTGGATCACGTTTCTGGAGCAACCCTTTAGTGGCCACATAATGGGGCGATTGACCTTTACTGATTTTAAGGATGGCCGCGGCTCGTTCCCGCATATAGGCTTTCGGATGTTTTTTTCGGATATCTCTTAGCTCTCGTTTCTCTTTACTGTTCAGTTTAATGGTCCGTAATTTGGGCATGTGTTTCACCTCCTCTACCAGTATAACTCAACTTATCCTTATTACCGAATTATTTTTTTAATCTCAATAAGGCGGGGGTTTTAGACCCAATTTACAGACAATAAATTTTTAACTTTCATCATTCGGGGAGGATGAGGCTAAAGCGTGGTCAAGAAAACCGTGGGCCGCCGAGCGAGGCGAACGCTGACGTTCGCACAACGCCCGGCTAACACAGGTAAAAGACTGCTAAAGCAGCCTGAACGGTCCTCATTTAGCCGGTTTTAGCCGGCTTTCACCTGGTTTAGC
>JALUPA010000196.1 GCA_027054335.1 Ardenticatenaceae bacterium | reverse complement strand
GGCTATTGTTGCTAATTCGCGTTGTCTATCATAGGAAATCAATGTTTCGGTAAAGGTTAACTCTTGTGGATAACCTGCGCGGTTGAAGACATAAATGTATTCAATCATATACTTGGATTCGGCAAATGATAGTTCCCGAATAGCTTGTAACGTTGGATCTGTATCGGGGTTAAAACTATCCGGTAACTCTCCAAATTTGTAAGCAAGTGTGAGTTCAAGGACCTTTTCTCGTTTCGCTACGGGAATATTTGTGTCAAACGCGGCTCGAGTAACCACGAAACTTGTGAGTAATAATGCTGCTAACAAACTTGCCGTTAATATGTATTTTTTCATAATGCGTTCTCCTGTCCATTCAAGATGAAGTTGATTCTGTATATTTGTTCCAGTTTAGCTAAACCGGAGGCATTGTAGCACGTGAATGTAACAGCAACGTCACAGTTGTGTAACAGTTGTGTAACAATTTTTATTGGCATAAGCCAGCACGCTTTGGGGGAAGTCAGGAGGATAACGTGATGCGTGCCCCTCCTCACACCTCACGCATTACATTTCGTCAAGTTGGGGAATGGTCGGAATGGCGGGGAGGGTAAAGCTCACGGCCGTACCCCTTTCTTCTCCCTCTGTCTGGCTGGTTATCCGGAGACGGCCGTTATGCTGCCGCACAACCTCAGCCACAATGGCCAACCCCAACCCGCTTCCCGGCATATCCCGATTTACTCGATAAAATTGCTGCGTCAGGCGAGGCAGGTGTTCGGCCGGAATGCCCGCGCCCGTGTCGGCAATTTGGCATTGAACAGCGTCGGAAACGGCCGTCAACGAAACAGTAATCACATCGCCAGCCTGACAATACTTAATGGCATTATCCAGCAAATTGATAAACAACTGCTTCAATTGGTCAGGGCTGCCTAAAATAGGCGGGACAGGCGGGTCAAAATGAAAATTCAGGCTAATATCTTTCGCTTCGGCCAGCAAAATCATCTCGGCAATCGCCTCCTCTGCCAGCAAAACGATGTCCACCTTGAGCCTGGTCGCATGTGCGCCAGCCTTCAACCGCCCCAAATCCAATGTGCTGCGAATCAGGTTGTGCAGACGGAGAGTTTGTTGGTGGACGATTTCTAATGAATGTTTTTGCACGTCTGCGGGCACATTTTCTGAGCGGGAAAGTTCCAAATGAGACAAAATAGAGGTGAGCGGCGTTCTCAATTCATGGGAAACGCTGCTCCAATAAAGATGCATCTCCATTTCGCGCCGTCGCTGCTCGCTGGCATCACGCAGCACAATCAGACTGAATGCGCCAAAACGTCCCACCCAAACATCTAATGTTGTTTCTGGTGAAGGGGATAAGGGAAACTGCTGTACGGCCGTATCCTGTTGTACTTTTTGCAGCAGATGCGCGTAAACGGCCGTTGTCGTCATCTCCTGCTTCACTTGCAGCAACCGGTAAGCATTCTGATTAGCAAACCACAAACGGCCAGACAACGAGAGAAAAACAACCCCAAAAGGAAAAGATTGCCAAACCTTATATTGCCCGTCATCAAACAAAACGCGACGACGGGCAGCCATCCAAACCAGCCAGAACAAGCCGCACAACAACAGCAAAAACAGAAAAAGCGCCAGTTTGAAATCAACAACCAACATGGCGCCAATTATGACTCATCCGGACAAACAAGACGATAGCCAAATCCCCGTATCGTTATCAACAATTCAGGATTTTTAGGGTCTTCTTCAATTTTTGCCCGCAGCCGCTGCATATGAACGTCAATCGTGCGTGTATTGGCCCGGCTTCCCCTCTCTCCCCAAACGGTGCGCAATAACGTTTCCCGTCCAAAAACCTGCCCTTGATGCTGCATCAGTAAGGATAGCAATTCAAATTCTGTCGCCGTTAATGCTATTTCGTCCCCATTAAGTCGCACAATTTTGTCGTCAATCAACAGTTCAATTGGGCCGCAAACCAGTTTTGAGCGTTCCTGTTGCTTGATAAGACGAAACAATGCTCGTACTTGAGCCAACAATTCTTGTGGGTTGTACGGTTTAGTCAAATACGCATCCGCACCCAAGTCAAGACCAATCACTTTTTCTTGCAAGGTATCTTTAGCCGTCAGCATTAAAATGGGCGTATAGTATGGCTGTTCACGAATACGTTGACAAATTTGGTAGCCGTCAATATCGGGTAGCATAATATCCAAAACGACCAGGTCGGGATTAAGAGCGAGCTTTTCCAACGCTTCATGACCGGTATGCGCCAGGATCGTTTTATAGCCTGCCTGAACAAAGTAGTAATGCAACGCTGAAGTGATAGTAGGTTCATCGTCTACAATTAAAATGTGACAATCTGACACAAGCTTTCTCCATACTTTTGTAAAGACCGCTTTGTAAAAGGTCGTTGTTTACGGGAGGACTTTCAACTGTCCAGGCGAGCCGCTTCCCATTGAAGCAAGTATCGGGCAAGCCACAATACCATCGCTCCATGATGAGTATTGTAACACGGCCGTGTCGCCATCCGTATAAGTTACATGAATGATAAAATCGTAGCTATAAGTGGGATCATCATCAAAAATCGTGTTGAAACTGCTATTGATTACTGATGAAGTATCAATAGCCCACTCATTAACGGAATAAACTGGCGGCATCCCATCGGCATCTACTAAATTCTGTACCTCATAAACATCTATGTCCACCTTCGGCAACCCGCCTGGTTCGGAAACAAATCTGCCAGTAATCGTTTCTGGTTGATTGTCTTTACTCCGAACAAAAAGAATGAGTGGCGATTCACAAACCGGATTACGGATTTTTTGCACCACGAAAAACGCAATAAACAATAAAAGAACAGGCAGAATAATTACCTTATTTTTGTACAAAGTCGGCAGTTTTTAACTTTTTCCTTCAAACTGGAGCGGTTTCAACTTAGGAAAAACGCTCCAGACAGTACCTTTCCAAACAAAACAACAGGTCGGTCGAATTTTTCATTTGACTTAGCAATTTGACATAAATGAGGTTTCCTTCGTCGTCGAATGTAAGTGTGCCGGGAAGACAAAGCAAATCACGGACGATACGCTTCAATCCATACGACTCGAACCGTGACCCAATCAACGCATGTCGTTTGAAATCAGCAAGTAAATTGTGCGCTAAATCAGTCAACAAAATGTAAGCGCTTTGTCCATTGAATGATGATTTACGTCGGATTGCCATGGCCAAACCACTCTTATCTTGGCGAAATTGTTCTACTTCCGCTCCGCCGCGTTCTCGATAAAGGGACAAAAACCCTTTTTCGAAGGTAAAGTCAAAGTGCCGACGTAATAACTGTGCAAAATCTTGTCATTTTTTAAGCGACGTTGCACAAAAACACGCAAGGGTCGTCCCCAATTGAAATCGGTTTTAACTTCGCCAAGCCAAATGCCATCGTAAGCATCCCATCGGGTTACTCGCCTGGCAAGCGCTGCGGCTCGACTACTGGAAAGCCCTTTAGCATGGACATGATAGCCTTGCTGTAACAAAAGCCGGAAGTTTTCTTCACTGCCACCGCCACCATCAAACCGCCAAACGGTGCGATTACGTTGTTTTTGGTCCAAGTCTAATGAACTTTGCACACCTTGCAGCGCATTTGGCAGGCAATTGACAGTGTGCTGATTACCAGCAAAGAGTTGTGACCAGATGGTTTCCTGGTGATCTACAGCGCTAACACGAGCTAATTGTCGTCCTGTAGCGTTTTTTTACCGCTAAAATACCCTCTTTCGCTTCCTTCAGCCTGTTGACTGCATATCAGACCGCTCAGATCGTAGTCAAGCCAAAGAAATCCACGCCAATCATGCCTTGGCGTTTTGCCATACCTTTGCTCTATTTGCGTGATTGCACCTCTCAATTGCTCAATGTTCATTTGACTTAGAGAATCCAGGGCGAGAGAGAGGGTGGATTGGTCGGCAAAGCATTCCCAACCACCAGCTTTTGCTAAAGGGATGTCGCCTCGGAGCTTGGTGTTGACCTCGGAAATTGTGTCGCAACCACCCAAAATGCTCACCAACACCTGTTGCAGCTTATCGGTTAGGGAAAAGTGGACGATCTTGGCCGTTGTTGTCACCATTTCTAATGGTTTTAAGACCTGTTTTTGTTGGTAAAGTGCTAGCAACATGCCCAAAGGAGCATATTGCGTATTGAATGTCTCATCGGTGAAGCCAAATTTCATATTCATCAGAAAACTCCTTGTTGTGTCTAAGTCAAATGAAGTTTTTTGATGATAGTCCAATTTGGTTCTAATTCGTTAAATTTGGTCAATTTTCATGAGTTGAAACATGCCCTGTTTGAATGAAAAAGTTGAATCTTGGTCAGTTTGTACAAAAATAAGGTTCTAAATTCAGTTTGACTAAACCGAAGAAATTGTATCACATGAATGTCACAATCATGTCACAGTTACGTAACAGTTGTGTAACAATGCAGCCTGCCTGACAAATGCTGCCTGCGGGTGGACGAGAGGAGAATTTCCCAATTAAAACTGCTGGACGGAGAGCCGAACTCGTTACAGCTGGTGCGGGAAGGGGGTAATGTGATGTTTTGCTTTACGGCGGGGGGACACGGCCGTTAAAATAGCAATTGGGCAACCGGATAATCACCCAATTACCCAGTTACCCAATTACCAATTCTCTAAACCGTCATCTGCTGCCGGTACGCCTGAACGAGGGGATCGTTCTCGCCCAGCAGAGCAAAAATGCTGTAGATGACGCTGCGGGCGCGGGCGTTGTTTTCCTGATTGGCGCTAATCAGCAGTTGGTAGAGGGCGGCGGAATAGTCGCGCCGCTGCAAGGCATTGGCCGCCTGCGCTTCCGTGCCGCTAAGCCGCCCCTGATTGCCATCGCAGAGGAAGATAGCCAGGGGGAGCAGTTTTTTGGCCTTGTCCTGCTGCGGCGCGGCGGGGAAGTTGTTGAGCAGTTGCTGCGCGCCGCAGCCATTCCCCTGCCGCAGATATTCTTCCGCCTGACGCAGCCGGGCAACCGGGTCTTTGGGAGCCGCTTTTTGCGCCTGGGGCCGGGCAGTGGATGACGCTCCGGATGGGGCCTGGGCCAGGACGCGCTGCAAGAACTGGCGCACCACCGGTTCCGGCTGCGCCCCGACAAATTCGTCTACGACACGGCCGTTGACAAATGCCTTCACCGCCGGAATCCCCCGCACCTGGTACTGCGCCGAAAGCTGCGGGTTATTGTCAGAGTTAATTTTTGCCAGGATGAAA
>JALUPA010000195.1 GCA_027054335.1 Ardenticatenaceae bacterium | reverse complement strand
ACCAGAGATATCCGCCACTGACTTCCTGCTCAAAGGTCTGGTTCTGATTGACCCACCAGAAGCGCATCTACCCTAGCGTTGCATAAAATTTGATTGATTGAAGTCAGGCTGCACGATCAATCGCATCGAGAATATGCAACATTTCGTTTTGCGTCGCTTCATTGGCTACCATTGACAGCGTCAGCTTCCCTTTTGGTCTGATCAGTCGACCTGCACGTTGAATGATTCGTCGCCGCAAGCTATCGAGTTGCTCGAATTCCCATAACGCCGGTCGTTTTTGTTGTGTCGTACGCTCCGGTGTCCGGGTCAGCATCTGCAACTCCCGGGACAGGTTGTGAGCAAATATCGCCGATAACATATAGACTTGATTGCCACACCAGGTGCGGGTCGGCACATAATCCATTTGGTTGTGCGATTTCAGTTCGCCAAATATCCCTTCCTGACTTCCACGTCCGTTGTGAAAGGCTACCGTCTTAGCGGCGCTGAGTCGTTTGTTGGTCAAGACCACCTTGAAGGTAAATCCGTACTCATAGGGTGCAAACAGATCCAGTTGCACTGGCGCCTTGTGCTGGACCTTCGCCCGTTGACGAACAAAAATAAATCGATGACGACGCTTCCAGGATTTCGGTTTCCAATCGGTTTCAAAGTAGTCACAGTGAGCAGTGAGCCCATACCAGCGACTACGCTGTTCAATCTGACCTTTCAATGGGCTGAAGCGTTCAAACGGCACGCTGATGGTGTACTCGATGCCGGCCTCATCCAGTGCGCCGACGATGCCGTCACTGAAAAAAGCACTGTCCATCCGTACTTCAACGACAATACCTGGCAATGCCTTCTGCACCTGCTCGATACAGTGCATAATAAACGCTTGTGCACCGTTGGAATCGTGCACGTTGCCAGAACGGTGCAGCACATCGAATACTTGGCCGGTTTGAGCCACCGTGCAGTACAACGGGTAATAACTGCGCTGACCCTTCTTCTTTTTGTTGAAACCTACCGCAGTACCCTCGGCACAACGGCAGGTGCCGATTACCGAGCCATCAAAGTCCAGGGTGAGGCGTCGCAGCTCAAGGGCCTGCACACGATCGAGAACCATGCCGCGCAGTAACGCCTGTAGATCTTTCACGCTTTTACTATCAGTAGTCGACAAAGCACGGCTCACCGTGGCCACGTCGGGAAGGTGTTTGAGCCCGAGTAGGCGACAGGCCAGCGGATCGTTCTTGTAGTACCGAAGATGACGCAACTCGCGAAACCCGAGCAGCATGTGGACGATGAGTAACAGCGCGATATTGGCATGACCAAAGATGGGGCTCACCCCCAGATGGCCGAAGCACCCACGCAATCGCTCCTTCAATCGTAGATGCTCAAAGAGTCTCTGAAAGATGACCAGGCCTGAAAACGAAGTGAGCTGTTGGTCCTCGAAACGCAGTGTGGGTAGTGCATGTGTTTTACGGCGAATAGCAGATCTGCTAGGCTTCATGGCAAGCGGTTTTCC
>JALUPA010000194.1 GCA_027054335.1 Ardenticatenaceae bacterium | reverse complement strand
GCGGCCAGTTTATTTACCTGATCCCGGAACTGGATTTGATGCTGGTGACGACGGAAAATACGGCCGACGATCACTGGAACGCGGAAATTGATCCGGCCGACTTTATGCGCCGTTACGTTTTGCCGGCGTTGGCGGATGCAGACCAGCCTGGCGATTGAAATCGCGGCTACACAGGCGAAGTCGGCCCTTCGGCAAGCTCAGGACAAGCTCTGCGCCGACCAGGACTAACCGGCGCAGGCCGGTTTTGCAGTCGTTGCCGCGAATTATGAACCTTCAAAAATTGAGTCTGCCGAAAAAAGCCTGTGGCAGACAAAACGGCGCAAATTTTAGTCGAGTAAATCCAGATAATCCGCGCAATCCGCGGCTTTTTTCGGTAAAGTCAAAATCATGGCGAGGTTTTGCGGCTGTAGTAGATGTCAATACCCGGCGCGCCGTCGTCCCGCCAGAAGATTTGGGCGAAGGTCAGTTCACGGCCGTCGGCCGTCATGGAAAGCTCGGCAATGGGCGTCTCGTTGCTGATGAACAGTTCCGGTTCGCTCCATTCGCTGCCGGCCTCGTCCAGCCGTTGCAGCCGGTAAATCTGGATCAGTTCCAGGTCGGGGTAGTCGCGGCTGGAGGTGATGTAGAGGGTGTTGCAATCGTCGGTGAGGAACGCCTGGGAATCCTGGATTTTGTCCACATCGCGGGCGTTGACCGGGTAGGGGGCCAACGCCACTTCGCCCTGGAAGCCGCTGGCGGCGGCGTCCCGCATGAGGCACAGGTTGGCGTCGCTGGGGCAGTCGAACCAGAGTTCGTCTTTGGCTTCGCAATAATGGGGGTTGTTGGTTTCTTCCCCTGGCACCAGGTCCAGCCATGCGCCGTTGCGGTAGACGGCCGTTGGCTCATCCTGCATCAACTCCCAACTGCGGCGGGTGCTGGCGTAAAACAGGTCCCCCGTCGTCGTCAGGTAAGGGCAGCATTCCAGCGCCGGGCTGCCATCCTGGGAGATGGGATGGACGCGGCGGCTGGTGAAAGGGCGGTCACTGACGTAAATTTTGCCGTCCATCCCGTTGGCTTCTGCTTCTTCCGGGTTGTTGACGATGTAATCGGTAAGGGGGCCCACCTGGGTGGCGAGGTCGGGCAAGGGATGGTAGAAGAAGAGGATTTGGCGGCCGTCTCTGGTGATGTAGGGGGAATCTTCCCAACCGTCGTCGTTGAAGGGGAGCTTGATGGGGGTGGTCCAGCCGGGTTCGTGGATAACGGCCGTACCCGGTTCCCCTTCCGGGTAGACATCCCGCGCCGCCGGCGTCGTGGGCGGGGCCGGCGTGGCCGTCGGCGGTATGGACACTTCCCCGCCGCCGCAGGCAGCCAGGATTAAAATGATGAACAAAAGCGAAACAAGTTGTATTTTCCCCATGATACCTCTGATAGATTGGTTCAATCTTGTAGGTTGGCTTGTATTGCGTATTGCGTAGTGACCTCTGGTTACGCAATACGCAATACGCAATAGCCCGTTTAC
>JALUPA010000193.1 GCA_027054335.1 Ardenticatenaceae bacterium | reverse complement strand
TGTGGCGAGTCTACGACGAGGCTTTGGATTGGTTCCAGTTGCGGGAGGAAGCGTATTATCAGATAAAACCAGATGAAAACGGCATTATACGCAGCCAGATTTTCCCTGGGTTACACCTGGCTGTGACTGCGCTGTTGGCTGGTGATTTACCGGCTGTCCTGGCTGCTGCGCAAGCGGGTCTGGAAACAGACGAGCATATCGCCTTTGCGCGGCGTCTGGAAAAGCAGAGCCAAAGTTGAGCAGGGTACTCTGGTTGTTCCGGAAAACCTTGAGGCCGTGGATGAGGCCGATTGGCTTATAACGGCCGTACCGGAGCCGATAGCCTGCACCAAACTTTACGCGATCTCCTGGCCCAGCCCGATAAAGTGCAAACCTACAGACAGTTAGCCCAACAATGAGCGCAAACCTATTATTCTTGGGAAGCCGTCACTGACGCTTATGAGCGGCCGTTTTACCAGGTGTGTAAACGGCCGTTACCCGCCCACCTCCAAACAAGTTAACCCTGTGGTATAATAGCCGCAGACGTTTAACGGAAGGAAAGAACAATGGGCATAACCAGACGACAAAACCGGATCACCCGCAAACTGGAAACCGTCTTCGAGCGGCCGCAGGCGGCCGTATTAGGCGAAGTCATCAGCGACGCCTACAACGATCTGGTCAAGACCGACGACTTCAACGAACTCAAAAGCATCGTCAGAGATTTGGCGCTGGCGCAGAACCGCACCGAGCAGCGGGTAGAAGAACTGGCCGAAGCGCAAAACCGCACCGAGCAGCGGCTGGAAGAACTGGCCGAAGCGCAAAACCGCACCGAGCAGCGGCTGGAAGAACTGGCCGAGGCGCAAAAGGAATTGGCCGAGGCCCAAAAGGATACGCAGCTGGAAATACAAACCCTGTCCAAAAGGTTGGGTGACCTGGGTTCCACGGTAGGCGGCATAGGCAACAGCATCGGTTACGCTCTGGAAAACGAGGCGTACCGGATGCTGCCGGGGCTGCTGCAAGAGAAATACGGTCTGGAAATGACCGAACGCTTCATCCGCACTGACGTGGGAGGAGAAGAAATCAACATTTTGGGCAAAGCCAGGCGCAATGGCGAAGAAGTTCTGATTGTAGGCGAGACCAAAATGCGCCTGGACAAGCCGCGCCGGAAGACCGGGCAAAAAGATATATGGGCGCAGTTGTCCGAAAAAGTGGCGGTTGTGCAGGCGGCCCATCCCGGCGTCAAAATCATCCCGTTAATTGTCACCCATTACGCCCGGCCGTCAGTGGTAGAACAGGCGGAAAAAGAAGGCATTATTGTCGCGCAGAGCTTTGAATGGTAAAAACGGCCGGCTGTGCCAAATTTTAAGCGACCTCCTGGCTCACCCCGATAAAGCGCTAACCTACGGACAGTTAGCCCAACAGCGGGCGCAGACGCTTATGAACGGTTGTTTTACCAGGTGTGTAAACGGCCGTTACCCATTCGTCTGCTCCTTGTCCCGGACTGATTTTGCTTTGACTGGA
>JALUPA010000192.1 GCA_027054335.1 Ardenticatenaceae bacterium | reverse complement strand
CACGGCGCCGCGATTTCCAGTAATTCCAGCTACCTGGAACTGAAAAACGTTACTGTTTATGATAACAATACCAGAGGCGGTTATGGTGGCGGGATATATAGTAGGGGCGACTCTTTAACGTTGTACAATGTCACCATCTTCGGAAACAACGCCCCCGCTGACAGAGGCGGCGGGATATTTTCCACATATTCCGCACTGGGGTTATACAACACTATCTTCGCCAATAATGCCGGCGGCGACTGCATACGGGATAACTATTCCTTTGTAGCAAATAACAACCTTATCGAAGACACGGGCGCCAATGCCTGCAGCGTAACGGACGGTGTATACGGGAATATTGTGGGGCGGTCTCCCGATCTGGGGCCGCTGACGGATTACGGCGCCCCCGGCCGGCAGGTCTTCCCCCTGTTGCCCGGCTCCCTGGCCATTGACGCCGGCACCAGCACCGGCTGCCCCGCTACCGACCAGCGCGGCGTTTCCCGGCCGCAGGGAGCCGGCTGCGACATCGGGGCGTATGAAATGGGTTACAATCTGACCCTCAGCAAGCAGGTGGACAACCCCGCCCCCCTGCCCGGCCAGACTGTTACCTTTACCCTGATAGTCGCCAATACCGATCTGACTGTCACCAACGGTCTGATCTCGGACACGCTGCCCGCCGGGCTGAACTTTGTGGGGCCTGTCACGCTGGAACCGGCCGGGGCGGGCAATGCGGGCGCTGCGCCCCCCACGCTGGCTTCCGGCTTGACCATCAGCAACGGTCAGCGTATCATCGTCACTTTCCCGGTCACCGTTTCCTATGGTCTGGCGGCGGGCACATTGTTGACCAACAGTGTGGCAATCAGCGGGACGCAGATTCCCACGCCAACCCAAGCGGCCGCGACGGTTACGGTGGGCAATGCGCCCCCCGCGGCCGACGCCGGCGCGGCGCAGACGGCCAACCCCGGCGACCTCGTGACGCTGGACGGTTCTGCCAGCAGCGACCCGAATGGGGACGTCTTGACTTACCAGTGGACGCAAACGGGCGGCCCGGCCGTCTCGTTGAGCGACGCTACGGCCGTGAAGCCTGTTTTTACGGCGCCGGGCAGCCCGGCCGTTCTCACTTTTACGCTGACGGTGACGGACAGCGAGGGGGCGGTCTCGGCCCTGGCGGTAACGGCCGTGAATGTGACAAATTATACGGTTTATCTGCCGCTGGCGATCCGCGGGCCGTGACGGCGTCTGTTCATTCCGCGCCATGTTGTCGGGTTTTCAGGATTTCACGGGATTGATGCGTGATGCGTAATGCGTGATACGTGATGCGTGATTTTCTCTATACGCATCACGCATCACGTATCACGGGCTTGTCCCCCCGGAGTTCCCAAAGAGCCGTATTGTCTTGCGCGCCCGACCGCTTCTCTGTACCATTACCTGTATGTTGTTCTCAAATCATCTTGTTCTCATACGCGGCGGCGGCGACCTGGCGACGGGTGTGGTTTACCGGCTGCATCAAGCGGGCTTTCCGGTGATTGTGACGGAACTGGCCCGGCCGTTGGCGGTGCGGCGGACTGTGGCGGCGGCTACGGCCGTTCTCGAAGGCCGCATCCAGATAGAAAACCTCCGCGTCCAACTGGCTCGTTCTCCTGAAGAGGCCCTGGAACTGGCTTTCGCCGGCGTCGTCCCCGTCCTCGTCTCTCCCCAATTGCCCAATCTCCCAATTGCCCAATCTCCCAGGCTTCCAATTCTCGTTGACGGCCGTATCGCCAAACGAAACATTGACACCCGGATTGATCAGGCGGAACTGGTTATCGGCCTGGGGCCGGGCTTTACCGCCGGGGTGGATTGCCACGCGGTCATCGAAACCATGCGGGGGCACACGTTGGGGCGCGTTATCTGGCAGGGCGCGGCGCTGCCCGACACGGGGACGCCCGGTATTGTGGCCGGCAAGGGGGCGGAGCGGGTTTTGCGCGCGCCGGCAGCCGGGGTGGTAAATTGGAGATTTGAGATTGGAGATTATGTCAATGAGGACGATCTGATCGGCGATGTGCGTGGCGAACCAATCACGGCCCCTTTCGCCGGAGTGCTGCGCGGCCTGATTGCACCGGGCAATAAAGTGCCTGTCCGGTACAAAATTGGCGATCTGGATGCCCGGGGCGACCGGACAGCCTGTTTTACCATCTCCGACAAATCGTTATCTATTGGCGGCGGCGTATTAGAGGCGATTCTGACTTATTTAAACAAGACTGGCTGACAATTAGTATTTGAGAAAAAGAGATGGTTCAGCAATCCGGAAAATTAACTTGACACTTTGTAGGATGATTTTGTAAATCGCCCCCTGGACGATTTGCAAAATCATCCTACAAGTTGACAAGGACAATTTGAACCATCCCGGGAAAGCGTATGAAATCCAAAATTATCTGGTTACTGGTTATCGTCGGCGGCTTATTGTTGGTCGGGTATTGGGGCGGCAGCTACTACTTTTCCAATATTTTGATTAACAGTGAAACGGCAACACTGGCCGAATCCAAAGCACGGCTGGAGAGTGTCGGGCTGCCCGATTTACCTGCGCCGGAAGATGTGACGATTGATACCGGGGAAGTGACACTTTCCGGATTTTTCTATGACAATGAGCGAGACGGGGAATGCGCCGTGATGATTTTGCACGGCTACACCAGTACCCGTTACGGGGCGCTCCTGTACGCGCCGTTGTTCTGGGAACGGGGCTGTGACGTATTGGTTTATGATGCGCGGGGGCATGGTGTCAGCAGCGACGCCTATCATACTTACGGCTACCATGAAAAAGAAGATGGTCTGGCTGCTTACCAATGGCTGCTGGAGCGGACAGATTTACAGCCGTCTCAGGTAGGGTTGGCGGGTGTATCCTATGGGGCGGCCACTGTGTTGCAAATGCTGCCGTTGACGCCGGATGTGGCTTTTGTCCTGGCTGATTCACCGTATCAGGATTTGCTCTCCATTGTTAATTATCAGGGGCCGGAACAATTTGGCGACTGGGTTAAGCTGTTTATTCCCGGCGCGATCATTATTTCAGAAATACGGGCAGATTTCAAGATGGCTGACGTGTCGCCGAAAAACGCCATCCGGGATACGGCCGTGCCCGTTCTCCTCATCCATTCCGCCGCAGACGAGTTTATTCCGCCTTCCCATTCAGAAGCAATTTACGCCAACAGCAACCCGGAGATTACGGAACTGCGTCTGAATGAATGGGGATCGGCGCACGCCAGGGATATTATTACCGATTATGAAGCGTATGCCCGGATTGTAGAGTCTTTTTTGGCGGAACAGGCGCCAGGCTGGGGGTTGACGACCGGTGGGCGGTAACGGTTTGCGGTCGGCGCTGGGGCTGCACGGCCGTAAACATCTCATTTCCCTCGTGGGTGGGGGCGGCAAAACCAGCCTGATGTTTGCTTTGGCGCGGGCGCTGCCGGGGGGCGTTGTCCTGACCACTACCACCCGTATTTTTGCCGCGCAGATGAAACTGGCAACGGCCGTATGCGACGTTAACAATCTTTCCTCCTTGGATGAAACTCTGACCCAATTCGGCTCTTGCCTGGTTGTGGGCGAGGTGCAAGGGGAGAAGGCATTTGGTGTACCGCCTGCTCTACCCGGCCAACTACTGGCCCGCCCTGACGTGGATTTTGTTGTGGTGGAGGCAGACGGTTCCCGGATGCTTCCCCTCAAAGCCCCGGCAGAACACGAACCAGTCATCCCGCCGGAAACGACGCTGGTTGTGCCTATGTTGGGGATAGATGCGCTGGATGGCCCCATCGGCGCAGTAGCGCACCGGCCGGAGTTGGTTTTGTCGGTAATTGGTGATCGGTTAGCGGTAGTCGGTGAGCGGTGTTCGGTGGTTGGGGATCGGTTGGCGGCGAGTGAGGGACAGGCGCTGACGCCGAAGGAAGCGGCCGTATTGTTGACCCATCCCCACGGCGGTCTGAAAAATGTGCCGCCCGGCGCGCGCGTCATCCCTTTCGTCAACAAAGTGGAAACGGACGAACAGTTAACCGCCGCCCGCCAAATAGCTTACCACGTCTTACGCCTCACGCCTCACGCCTCGCGCCTCACGCAAGTTGTCCTGGGCGCCGTGCAATCTGACCGGCCGGTGCGTGAAGTACACAGCCGGGTGACGGCCGTTGTCCTGGCGGCAGGACAGTCCAGCCGGATGGGGCAGGTGAAGCAGCTTTTGCCTTGGGGGAAGACGACGGTGCTGGGGCAGACGATACGCAATTTAAAGGAGACGGCCGTCTACGACATCCTGGTCGTTTCCGGACATGAAGCGGACAAGGTGGAAACGATTGCTTTGCGCGAAGGGGTTAACGCGATACGCAACAAGCAATACGCATCCGGGGAAATGATTTCTTCTTTGCAAACGGCCGTGCGCCAACTGCCGGCATGGGTGACGGCCGTGCTGGTCGTCCTGGCTGACCAGCCGATGGTTCCGCCAGAGGTGATGGATCAATTGTTGTTTGCTTACTGGCAGGGGAAGGGATCGTTGCTTGCGCCGGTTTTTGACGGCCGTCGGGGAAACCCGGTACTCATTGGGCGGGAGTACTTTGCCGAACTGCTCGCCCTGACGCCCGATGATGCGCCCCGCGTACTTTTGCAGCATCATCCGGCCGACTCGCACCTGGTTCCCGTTTCTTCGGCTGCGGTTCTGCATGATTTGGACAGCCCGGAGGATTATGAGCGGTGGCGGTAATGGAGATTGGCTTGATCTTCAAGATTGAACCAAAACTGCCGGGGGTTTACAGAGGCAAGCTAGTATGAGTGAAGAATGGCCTGTAGAAATTATACGGAGTGCGAAACGGCGTAAAACGGTGGGAGCGCAGTTGAAGAATGGCGTCCTGGTGGTGCGCGCCCCGGCCCATATGAGTGATGCGGAGTTGGCGCCCATTGTAGAAAATCTGCGGCAGCGTATGGCCCGGCGGATGAAACCAATCCCGGATTCGGATGAGGCGCTGGAGAAACGGGCGCAGCAGTTGAATCGGCAATATTTTAACGGCCGTCTTCGCTGGCAGTCTATTCGTTACGTCAAAAATCAAAACAAACGATTTGGCAGTTGTACTCCCGCAACCGGCGCCATCCGTATCAGTCACCGGCTGGCGGAAATGCCTAAATGGGTGCGTGATTATGTGGTTATGCACGAACTGGCTCATTTGGAGGAAGCTAACCACGGCCGTCGCTTTTGGAAGCTGGTCAACCAATACCCACTCACGGAGCGGGCGCGGGGGTATTTGATGGCTGTGGGGCTGGAGGA
>JALUPA010000191.1 GCA_027054335.1 Ardenticatenaceae bacterium | reverse complement strand
ATTAAACACGACATCTTTTTTCGCTACTTCCAAGTTTGTTGTGATTCTTCGGAAGTTTAGCTCAAAATTGATGTCGTGTTAATTCCCTCCCCCAAGTCTTTTATGCGCCCGACTGGGTATGTCCCTTGTAAAATTCATTATGTGCCTCCTTTTCAGTGCGTTACAAGGACTCAATAAAATATTCCACCTATATATTGGTAGATAGACAACAAGATATTCAGTTGGGGCTATTAAGTCTATGGGAAGGGAGATAGATGATCTGGCAACAGTAAATGCTATGATGTTGTAATGAAATAGCTGCTTAATGTAGCAAGGAGACCGGCCTCTCCCAAGCCGGTCACACAACTTACGACATTACCGCAAGACGGGTAACATCATCTAAAACATAACTACTGTAGCATAATAATTACTCCCTTCAGGGTAACCTAAGACGATAAAGAGTAGTTATTTCACGTTTTTTCCGTTGTTGAGGTGACACCAGGTCAAACACACACCAAAGGATCACTTCACACATTGTCATTTTATAGGTAGAACCTTTCGACATTTCTTACATAAACATCTCTATAATGGCTGTATGGCATCAAGTTGAGATTGGTTCAATCATCAAGATTGAACCAATCTCAACAAGGAATGCGTTACGGCCGTGATACCGTAATACTCGTGCCGTCACTGTCCCCATCTGGGTCATGGTTATCGGCGGCTGCGTAGCTCAGACTGGCGTGTGTGGCATCGTCTACTGTGAAGGTTGTGCTGCTGTAGAAGCGCCACATACTGCTACTGTTGATCGAACAACGGCCGTCGCTGCCCGTCGTACATTGCCCGGAACCAGAAGAACCGCCACTCCATGTTCCACTGACCGTGGCATCCGCCACAGGGCTGTGGTTAGCGTCATGTACTTCCACCGTTACCGTAGCCTGCCAGACCCAACTTCCCCACGTATAATGGCTGCTACCATCCAAATCACCCATATGTATCGAACCACTGGGAACTTGCGTTGGGGTTGGCGTTGGTGGTACAGGTGTATTGGTGGCTGTCGGCGGAATGGGGGTATTGGTCGGCGGCAGTGGTGTGTTCGTTGCTGTCGGTGGAATGGGCGTATTCGTTGCCGTCGGCGGGATCGGTGTATTTGTAGCCGTCGGCGGAATAGGCGTATCAGTTGGCGGCAGCGGTGTATTCGTCGCTGTCGGCGGGACAGGCGTATTTGTCGCTGTCGGCGGGACAGGTGTGTTTGTCGCTGTCGGCGGGACAGGCGTATCGGTTGGCGGCAACGGTGTGTTTGTCGCTGTCGGCGGCAGCGGTGTATTCGTCGCTGTTGGTGGAATTGGCGTATTCGTCGGTGTCGGTGCTGCACCAAAGCTGCCATCTACTACCAAAGCAAAGGGCTGCGGGCCGTTGGGTACGTTGTAGCCGATGATTTCCACCGTCCACGTCCCGGCGGGCGCCGCCTGCACATACACGTTTTCCACATTGTTCACCCGGTCGGCTGAACCACCGGTGGCTGCCCAGCCATTGTTGAAGACGTTACCCAGATAAACCGTGTTGTCCGGAGCCGTCACCCGCAGATCCAAATCATTCACCAGGGCTTGCGCTGCTGACGTCGAACCAGCGTAATCTGTCCAGACTAGGCTGACTTTGAACGGCTGCCCACCGCTGGCCAGACTAAACTGATAGGTGGCGCTGCCGTTAGTGTTCAGGCCGGTTGCTTCGTCTACGTACTGGTGCGTGCCATCAGTAGCATTGTCAATGTCCACTCGCCCCCAGCCTTCATGATTGTTGGGGATGGGGTAGGCGTTATCATTGATGCCATCGTTGTTTTCGTCCAGCATGTCTACGGCCGTATTGATCAAAGTCGCCTTCACCAGAGCCGCGCTGGCTGAGTGGGCATATTCCTTTTCGTAGAAATCGCGCACCACGGCCGCTGCCCCCGCCGCCAACGGGTTAGACATCGAAGTACCGCCCATATATTTGTAATAGGCATTCAACGGGAAGCCCCAGCCATCATACTGCCACTCGTTATTCTTGGGATTAGGTGTCCCGTCATACCCTTCCTGGTATAAGTCGGAATAGTTAGACAGCACCCAACTGCCCGGCGCCACCACGTCTGGTTTGATACGGCCGTCATCCGTTGGCCCTCGGCTGGAAAAGGCTGCCATCTGTTCCGCATTACCCGCCGCCGGATCGCTGGCAATCGGGTCCGCCGGGAAATCATCCGGCCAGGCTTCATTCCAGGTGAAAATCTGGTTCATGCCGCCCTGGCTGTTACAGCTATCCCCATTGACATTGGTATACGTCAAATTGGCATCGCAGTCATAATTCCCCTGGCGATCATTTTCGCTGGCCCCCACCGTCAGTAGGTTCTTGGCCGTTGCCGGTGAGCCGATGGAATCGTCGTCAATAACGCCGTCGCTGTTCCCGTCTGTGCCGGCGTTACCGGCCGAAGACGTGACCAGCATATCCTGATTATTCCACATAAAATCATCCGTATCTGAGGCATCCTGCGTGTATTCGCCATTTACGCTGCTGCCCCAGGAGTTGGAATGGATGCGTGCGCCATCATCATACGCTTGCTGGAACAAATTGTGCAGATCGTCCGGTAGACCGGTCAGGAAATAGCCCCCCGCCGGATAACCACCCAAAATCTGGCAGATAAAGGAGACGTTTGCCCAGTTTTCCGTCGCCTGGAAGACGAGACTGGCAGCCGGCGCTGCGCCCTGGCCTTCACCGTTAGGCCCGCCGCCGCTGAGGACGGAGCCGGCGGTGTGCGTGCCGTGCCCGCTGTCCACATCCTGGGGGCCATCGTCGTCAATAGAGGTGAAGCAGCCGCCCGCAGTCCCCGGCCAGTTGTAAATGGAGACAATGCGGTTGGCCGGAATGTCCCGGTGCGCCCCCGCAGCCGTGCCGTCACCCAAACCGGTATCGGCTACGGCCACAATTTGGGTAGAACCATCGTAACCTCGGCTGTTAGCCGCATTGGCCCCCATAATCTGGCCGGCGCCGTATTCATTCAGGGTTTCTCTGAGCAGATAATTTTCCACCCAGGCCACGTCCGCCAGTTGGGCTATGCGGCCCAGATTGGCCGCGTCGGTTCCCAGCACCACCAGTTGCCCATCTTGTTTGAGGACGTTGATGCTCTGGGCTGCCAGGGATGCGGCGGCCATGCGGGCGTTGGCCCCTTCTTCGATGCGCACCAGGTAGAGGTTACGGCCGTCTCGCGCCAGAGTCGGACTCAATTTGTAAGACGGTCGAAAAACACCCACCCAGTTTACATTCTCCAGTTGGGCCGCTGCCTGCGCCTGCACCAGCGTCATGCGCACTTTGAAGGCGTAGTCGGGAATATATTCCAGAATCTCGCCGCCCAAAGTCGTCACCTCATCCTTCCAGCTTTGTTCTATCGGCCCCTTAAACTGGATGATGAAATAGCCGGTTTGATCGGCCGCAATTTCCAGACCGACCTGCCCGGCGCGGGACAGCACACTGTTTGCCTGTGTCGGCGTAAACGTAACCGCCTTCAGTTTGATAGATGCTGCTTGGGTTTGACTTGCCGGACTCGCCTGGCTGATACCCGACCCAATCAGCGCTACAAGGCCCATCAGGGCCATCGCTAAAATGAATAATCGTTTGAACTTGCTCATGCGTTTTCCTCCTCGCATCATTGTGGCGCGATTTTACAAATCGCGCTTCCATTATTAACACCGGCTGCTGCTCAATCTGGCCATTGCCAGCATTGCAGCCGCCAGCCATTCCCTTTTACAGCCAGTGCGCCGGCAAAACCGTCGCCCGGCCACAGCGCTTGCAGCCGCCACTGCGTAGCCTCCGGGGGGCTGTCCCGCGTTCTGATAAGTCGGGCCGGTTTGCCTGGCTTCAGCGTCACGTCAAAACTAGCCAACGGCAGGGATAAGCCCTCACCGTGCGCCTTGATGTACGCTTCCTTGCGCGTCCAACAGTTAAAAAATGCTTCCGGCTTCATACTATCTGGTAGCGAATGCAAGAGCGCCGCCTCGCCAGGCGAAAAGAACCGCCCGGCAATCTCTTCAAACTCAAATTGGCGCTGGATTCGTTCCAGGTCAACGCCAATTTCCCGCTGCCGGGTAAAGGCAAAAAGGGCCAATCCGTCCGAATGGGACAGATTGAATTGCAGCTTTTCCGGGTTTGTTTCCGGCAGCAAAAAAGGTTTGCCGTATTGGTTATAGGTAAAACGTAACTGCGTCGGTTCTGCGTTCAGGTACTGCCCTAAAATAATTCGCAGGACGCCCCGCGCCGCAATATAAGCGTTTCGGTCTTCTTCAAAGTGGAACCGGTTGGCCCGGCTCCATTCATCGTCGGACAGTAGCTGTTGCCAGGCCATAATACGTCCCGGCGACAGGCAAAGAGACGCTCGCCAAACGTGCGTCTCATCGTCGGGTAAAGACAAATTGTCCGGGGGTAAATGCCAAGTGTTGTCAGCGTTGTTCATTGCATAATATATTGTAGGGTGATTTTGTAAATCGCCCAGAGAACGATTTACAAAATCGTTTTACTAAGGCCACGATGGTGGCGGCGGTATGGTTACGTCGCTGGGTATGGAAATATCCGGCGGTGTTGGTATGCCCGGCGGCGACTGCCAATTACCTGACGGGGGTGTCGGCCAGTCACGCGGCGGAATCCAGCCGCCCGGCGGTGTGGGCCAGTTACCCGGCGGCGTAGGCCACCCTTCCGGCCAGGCGGTGGGAATGGGGCAGTTCTCCGGCCATTCCTCTGGAATATCGGGCGGAACAGGACAGCCCCCCGGCCAATCGGGCGGGACGGTAAAAGTAGGCAGCGGGGTGGGTAAGGGTGTGGCTATCGGCCAGCCGCCCGGTGGTGTGAGCCAGGTCGTAGGCCGGGCTGTGGGAAGGGGACAGTCTGGCGGCCACTCCTCCGGCCAATCAGGCGGGACGGGGCAGCCTTCCGGCCAATTGGGTGGGATGACCCAGGCTGGGGTTGGCGTGGCCGTGAGTGGTTCCGGTGTGGCTGTGGGGCTGGCAGTGGCGGTGTTTGTGGCTGTGGGCGTCCAGGTGATTGTAGCGGTGGCTGTGGCTGTTGGCGTGTGGCTGGCGGTGGGTGTAGCCGGCGGCAGCAAGCTGTCCGGCGGCGTCTGGCCCATCACCTGGAAGGCTGTGAGACGGCCGTCTCTGGAAAGTTGTAACGCTTGCTGCACGGCCGTATCCATCTCATCCATTTCTACCCCCCAATCGCTTAACGCCATCTCTTGCTGCCCCAACTCTGTGGCAACCAGTTGGGCTATTGCTTCTTGCTCTGCCGGGGTCAGGGAAGAATCGGCATCCAGGAGGGACAGTACGGTCGTTACCTCCGCCTCATACGCTGCCAGCATTTTCTGGGATACGGCCGTATCACCCAACACCGCCAATTGTTCCGCCTCCTCCAGGCGGCGGGCGGCAAACTGCAAATGCAGCCGGGCCGCCGCTGTCGGATTTGCTGCCCATGACAGCCGGGCCGTTTCCACAACTTGCTTGACCGGGTAGAGCGTCTCGCCGGGCAAGGCGTCACTGCTGGCGTAGGCTAACGCGCCGCCTAAAAACAGCCAGAATACTAAAACCAGCCCCAAAACCCCGGCCCAGGCAAACTTGCGCCGGGGGTGAAATCTTTCCTGCCAGGCGGGGCGGGGTGCAGCAGTCTTGGTGGACTGCCGGGGATGGGCGGCCAGCAAATTCTGCATCCGCACCGCTGCCACTTGGCGGAATTCTGGCGACGGCCGTACTACACTGGCCGCCTGCAAACGTAAGCCGGTGCGCAGCAACGGTTCCAATACATCTCGATGTTCCGGGTATTGGGACAGGCAGGCAGCCACCGATTGACCTTGTTCCAATACGGCCGTAACACACGTATCCAGCACATTTTCCAGATAAGCTGCTTGATTATTCATCATGCCGCTATCCTTTGGTCGGAGAGCAAACGATTTAACTTAGCCAGAGCGCGGTATTGAATGGTGCGGCAGGCGCCGTTGCTCTTCTGCAAAACATCCGCCACCTGTTCGTGATTCAACCCTTCAATAAAGCGGAGAATGACCAGTTCCTGTTGTTCGTCCGGCAGTTGATTGATAGCCCGCGCTAACAATTGTGCTTCTTCGACTTCAATTATTTCATCCAATACGTTCACTGATTCGTTTTCCCAGGCCAACGTTTCTGCTGTTATCTTTTCCGACTGCTGCTTGCGCCGGTAGAAATCCATCACACTGTTGTGGGCAATGCGGTAAAGCCAACTGCGCAGCGGCTTGCCCATTTGTTTATAGCCGGGTAACGCTTCCCACGCTTTCAGGAAAACCTGTTCTGTCAGGTCTTCCGCATCCTGCACGTTATTTACCCGGAAATAAATGTACCGGTACACCGCGTCCAGGTGGTGCATGTACAATTCCCCGAATGCTTCGGTGTCCCCGGTAATGGCCCGGCCAATTAAGTCCGGTTCGTCAACGTCATTGTGTACCAGTGGCGCTGCGCCATCCATAAACAACAAAAGTGCGTAGATAATCATAAGTTAGAAGTGACAGGCACTTTCAAAGTGCCTGTCACTTTGTACGCCGGTTTAAGGCGACGATACGATAATCGGCAAGAATACGGTGTGGGTATTTGCCGGCGATGTGGCGACACTCAACGGGTCCAAGCCGCTGAAACTGAGGAACGGCTCAAAGGTCAGTTCCAGTTTGTTTATAGTTTCAATTTCTGCCACTGGAACGGCAGTCATCACCGAGCCGCCGCCGGGAGTGATCTCCAGGGTGTAGGTAGTGTCGGTGTAGCCGTAGACCACGAATAGGTATGCGCCGTTGGTAGGCGCGGTGAAGCTCACGCTGTCTACGGCCGTGCCTCCATTCGTACTCTTTTCATCCGGTGTACCAAAACTGCCCGGATACCAGACGTACAGATCGGTGTCTCCTACAGAGGGCGTCAGCGTAACCGCTACATTTTCTCCGGCGTCATACTGCACCAGGTACGGCACGGCGTCATGCTGCCCGATAGTGTGGTCTGGCAGCAACAGGCTGGCAAAATCCATCCCGGCTGAAGCCAGAACAGAACTGTTCCCCGCCGCGTCGCGCACCCAGACGGTGACGTAATGCACACCATTTTCGTTGGTTAACGTCCAGGGGTAAGCGGCCTGGTAGGGAATCCAGCCGCTGCTGTTGACCACGGCCCAATGCGGAATCGTCGTCGTGTCCAGCGTCCATTCTTCAATGAACATTTCTGTTACCGCCACGTTGTCGGTTGCGTCCAGATGCAGGGTGACGGCCGGATCGGTCAGTACGTCCTGGTCGTCAATTTGCACACTCAGGAGGCGGGGTGGGATCACGTCACCTGGCGGCGGGTCGGGCAGGAGCAGGACGCCGGCAGAGCGTTGGATGGGGTCGCCGTCGTCTGGATCAATCACGGCCGTATTCACCACCAACGTCGGATCGGTTACGGTTACGGCCGTGGTCGCAAACGTCAATTCCACGTCTGCGCCGCTGGCTACCGGGATGTTCGTCCAGGTCACCGTCCGGCTGGCCGCGCTGTAAACGCCGCCGCCCGTCGCCGAACCGCTGACGTATTCCAGTTCGGCCGGCAGTTCATCCGTGACCATGACCGTCGTGCCGTCCGTGCCGCTGTTGTGCAGGCGAATGGTGAACGTCACTTCTTCATTTGGCCCTAACTGTTGCCGGGACACTTCTTTGCGCGAACCGGCCAGATTGGAGCCGGGAATTGGTGGCAGAGTATTATTGCCATCGTCGTTAATCTTCACCACAAACACGTCTACCACGCCGCCCGACGCGCTGCCCAGCATACTGCTCTGCGGGAAGCTGGCCGCTTCGCCGGTCATCCCGGCCACATACGCATTCCCTGCGCCGTCCGTAGCCACAGCCACACCGTGATCTGAGGCGCTTGTGCCCAGGTAGGTGCTGTAAACCAGGCTGTTCCCGCTCAACTTGGCGATAAACGCATCCGCTTCCCCGGCGGCGCTGCCTTGCAGCGGGTTAAGCGTGGGGAAGTTCACCGAGAACGTGTCGCCGGTGACGTAAATATCATTACCGTCCAGGGCCAAGCCATATGCCTTGTCCGCATTGCCGCCGCCCAAGTAGGTGCTGAACGCCAGCGATTGGCCGTCGGCCGTCAACGTGGTCACGTAAGCGTCGCTGAGACCGGCGTTGCTGGCCTGCACCGGGTTGAGTGTGGGGAAATCGGTGGAGTCGGTATTACCCACAAGAACCGCCTGGCCGGAAGCGGTCACGCCGATGTCATAGTTATAGTCGCTGTTGCTGCCGCCCAGAAACGTGCTGTAACTCAAGGCGCTGCCCGCGCTGTTTAGTTTGGTAACAAACACGTCTTGGCCGCCGTTGTTGCTGCCCTGGTACGGATTTTGCGTGGGGAAGTTGGTGGAACCGGTTTCCCCGGCCACGTAAGCGTTGCCGGAGCCGTCTACGGCCACAGACGCGCCGGCGTCGAAACCGCTGCCGCCGAGGAAGGTGCTGTAAACCCAGGCTGTGCCTGTGCTGTTCAGTTTGGTCAGGTAGACATCCATCGCCCCGTTGTATATACCATCTAGTGCTTGCGCGGTGGGGAAGTTGGCCGAGGCGGTGGAGCCGGCGACGTATACGTTGCCGCTGCCATCCAGGGCCACACCTGCCGCGTCGTCCATGTCGTTGCCGCCCAGGTAGGTGCTGAAGACCAGGCCGTTGCCGCTGCTGTTGAGCTGGAGAATGTAGGCGTCATCCGTGCCCCGGTTGTTGCTTTGCGGGGCGTTGGCGGTGGTGGGGAAGTTACTGGAATCGGTGGCCCCGACGATGGTGGCGTTGCCGCTGCTGGTCACGGCGATGTCGTTGGCTTCGTCGTCTCCGCTGCCGCCGATGAAGGTGCTGTAAACCAGCGCGTCACCGGCTGCGTTGATTTTGGTCACGTAGGCGGCGTCGCCCCCCGGTTTGCTGTTCTGGTACGGGTTTTGCGTGGGGAAGTTGGTGGAATTGGTCGTGCCGGTGAGGTAGACGTTGCCGGCATTGTCTATAGCAATGCCTTCCACGTCTTCAAAATTGCTGCCGCCAAATGTGGCGCTGTAAATCAGGGTGGGGTCAATGGTCAGCGGCAGGGCCGGGTTGTATGCACCCAGGGCAAAGCTGACGATACCGTTTGTGCCGATGGCGTAGCTGACGGGGATCATTTGCCGTTGGCTGTTGACGGTTTGCCAGGCGATGGGTGCTTTTTCGATCACGGTTACGTCTGTATTGGGCAGGGTGACGAGCAGGTTGCCGGTTGTGTCAGCGGCGACGGCCGTAGCTCCCAGATGCTGCCAGCGAATCAGGCCGGGGTCTGCGCCGGGGGCAACGGTGTATGTGCCTTTGAGACGGCCGTACACCCCGTCATAGGTCAGACTGATACCCGGATAGAGGTTTTCGTAGACGATGTTGGCGTAGGTAGGCAGATCGGTGCGCCACTGCGCCGGGTCGTTGCCCAGCAGGTAGTTGACCTTGCCGGGCAGGGCGTCGCCCCCGCTGATGGCGGCCGTATTGGCTCCCTCAAACTGCATTTGCACGACAGGATTCACACCGTTGGCATTTTGGGGCAGGGAAAGGGTGACGCCTTCGACCGTGAAGAAGATGGTGCTGCCCATGTCGTGCGCCTGAAAGGCGACGGCCGTATCCGTCTGCCCCACGTTAGGAATAAAGGGCAGGGGAAGCTGGACCGCTTCAAACCGCTCATTGGCTGTGGTGCTGACCGGATTGGTTGGCGTGTTGAGGATGAGAACGGCTGTAACTACACCGAGGAGCAGTGTAACGGCTCCCATCAGCCAAAGCCATTTCCATTGTTTGTTTTGATACTTGTTCAGATCTGTTATATACATTGCTTTTTCTCCTTGGGAGCCGGGGCGCAAATTTCCCTCTTTGCTCCCGAAACCATTCTATTTGTCCTGTTTGGTTGCGCGACTGTGCCTGTTGTTGCTATCGGTATAACGGACAGCCACTCTTTTTGTCACAACAAGCCCCGGGCCAGAACGCGCAGCAGTAACGGCCGTTGCTCGTGCAAATAGAAATGATCTCCTGGAAACATACGCAAAGTGAAATAGCTGCGGGTTTGCTGCTGCCAAGCTTCCAAATCGCTCCGCGATATGAATGGGTCGGCCAAGCCGCCCAGCGCGGTGATGGGGCATTCCAGCGCGGCTTCGTGGCGGTATTCATACACTTCGCACAAGGTAAAGTCAGCCCGCAGCAGGGGCAGAAACAAAGACCGCAGTTCAGGATGGGACAGCACAGCTTCCGGCGTCCCGTTCATCTCCTTTATTTTGGAGGTGAATTGGTTGTCCGGCAGGTTGTGGATGGGCCGGTCGTAGTGGGCGATCTGGGGTGCGGCGTGGCCGGAAGCGAAGAGATGTTCCGGAATAACGCCCATTTCCCGGCGCAGGTAGCGGGCCAGTTCAAAACTGAGCAGCGCCCCCATGCTGTGGCCGAACAGGGCAAAGGGCATGTCCAGATACGGCCGTATTTCTTCTGCCACTCTTTCTACCAGAGGAGCAATGGCTGTGTACGGCCGTTCCTTGATGCGGTTTTCCCGCCCCGGCAACTGCACCGGAAATACATCAATCTGCTTTGGCAGCCCTTCTCGCCAGGTGTAATAAATTGACGCACCGGCGCCGGAATAGGGAAAACAAAACAAACGAACCCGCGGCTGTACCCACGGCTGCGGATATGTTGCCCGTCTTTCTGCTCTGTCAATTAGTAAACTCATTTTTCATATGCCAGATAGTCCCGAAAATCAGATTTCAGAGACACTAAAACAGCCAGCAAAGCCGCAATCACCCCGCAGGCGATATAAATGAGGGGAATATTCTGCCCCGTCAGGTCGGCAATAATACCGGCTGCACCCATAGCCAGCGGTGTCAACGCCCCAGCCAGGGTTCCCAATAAACCAAATACCCGGCCGCGAATATCGCCCGGTGTCGTAAGCTGCAAAATTGTGGTCACATAGACCATGACAAAGCCGCCGATCAGGCCGCCGATCAGTGTCATCCCCAAAGCAACCCAGGGATTCAGCCATACTCCCAAGGCTATATATCCCAGCGGTTCCACAATGATGAACCAGACAATCAGCCGGCTTCGCTTGCGACCAGAAAGAGGTAGCGCACCCGCCAGCACAAAACCCAGCATAGACCCCAACCCGTAAGAAGCCAGCAAAAAACCGTACCAGTCCGGCTTTACCCGGAGAAAATCTTCTACGTAAAAAGGCAGTAACAGCAATATCGGAGCCAGAAAAAAGTTGAGCAGGGCGGAAATAAAGACCAGTTCCCGCAAGCCAGGTTTGTGCCATACATAACGGAAGCCGAGAATGATGTCTTTTTTGAAGGCACGTAACGTTTCCCGCCAGCCGGGAATTTTCTCCGGCACGGTTTGAGGAATGGTGATGAAGGATTCGCTGACAGCCGAAAACAGATAGGTGAGGCCGTCAATTAAAAAGAGAATGGGCGCGCCTAAAATACGATACAGTGTTCCGCCGATCCCTTGGCCGATGAATACCGTCAACTGGAAGGAAACTTGCCCCAGGGCGTTGGCACTGGACAGATGGTCTTCCGGTACCAGGTCGGGGATGGCGGCAGCGATGGCCGGGTGGAAGAAGGTGGTGATGACGGCCAGCAAAATAGAGACGGCAAACAGGACGGCCAGGGTCAGATTGGTCGCTTCCGGCGCAGCCAGCATCACCCCGGCCAATACCAGGACGGAGACGCCGCCAATTAAGTCGCTGAGAATGATGATGGTGCGCCGCTTGTATCGGTCAGCCACCGCGCCGGCCAACGGCCCCAGCAGGACGGCGGGCAGGGCAGAAAACATCAGGATCAGCCCCATTAGCGTGGCCGAACCGGTGGCCTGCTTGATCCACAAAGCCAGGGCAATGCTGAATGCCTGATTCCCCAGGCGGCTGACGGTTTGCCCCTGCCAAAGCAGGACGTAGTTGCGGTTGAGTAGTTTGGACGGCCGTTTCTCGTCTACGGCCGTTGCTTCTGTGGCTGCTTCAGTGAGCATAACCCCACTCCTCAAATGCCGGCTGCCAGGCTTGCGCTACCCGGCGGCGCAGATTGTCAGTTAATGGTGCGTGGTGGTTCTTTTTATAACCGGTCAATGAATTGACATAATCTCTCAGGCGTCGTTCCAGTTCCGGCGACAGGCCCAGATTGAGCGTTTCATAAATTTTGTATAGCTGCCCCATCATGTCCTGTTCCAGTTCCTCAAAGCTGATTTCGCAAAACTGGTTGGCGGGCACGGCCGTTTTTTCGGCAAAGTAGGCGTCGTAAATCAGGCAGTAGCGCTGCAAAATATGGTCGTTGACGGCCGTTTCGGCTGGCTGCTGCAAATGGGAACGGGGTACGGCCGCCTGGTACAACCGCTGCGTAGATTGGAAAACGGTGAATGGGTCGCGGTGAATGTGGACAAAGCGAGCGTCCGGGAACAGTTTGAGCAGCCGCCGGATGCGCCCGGTGTGCGGCGGGGATTTGAGGAGCAACGGCCGTTGATACACCCGGCTCAATTTCTGTAAAAACCAGGTCAAGGCCGCCTCCCAGCGGGCCGCGTCCGCTTCCGGGGCATCCTGAAACGTAATGTACCGGTCATAACGAGCTTCATTCCGGGGGAAGGCCCAGCCCAAAACCGGCGAGCGTAGGCTCATCACGGCCGTAGCAAACTCATCTTCGCCTGGCGAATCGGCCGTGACCGTTATATTGTCCATCGGCCGTTTCTGCGGCTGGCTGTTGGCGGCGGGGTCGGATACGGCCGTGTCCCGCACCAAAAATGTATGCGGATTGGACACCTGAAACAGCGTGGGGAAGGCAAACCGTTCATCCTGGGCCAGTAGGTTATGCAAAAGCGTCGTGCCGGATCGCCAAAAACCGAGGATAAACAGCGGCGCTTCCACCTTCGCGGCGGCAATCTGCGTCCCGTACAGGCGCATTTCCCGCTTCCGCGCGGCTGAATTTGTCATGCTAATCGCCGTCACAATGGCCGCCCGCCCCGCATACCGGGGCGAAACCGCAAATTTGTTTTCCCGAAGTAATTCCCACCAATCATGAGCTGTAATTCCCAATAAAGTGTCCACGTTGTCTTATTCCTTGTGCGTGATATTGTTCTGTATCTTCAACTTTATCTAAACAGTCCCGCAGTTGTGCGGCTAAAGCCGGCGCGTGCGGTTCCTGAATCATGCTGAGGTGGTCGCCGGGCGTTTCCAGAATGGCGACGCCGCCCAGGGCCAGTTTTCCCCAGCCCATATCGGGGGGCAGTCCTGCTTCTTCCTGAATTGCGGCGCGGAAAAGGGTGAGGCGTCCGGGATACGACCGTGGCTCATAAGCCCGCCACGCCTCTGTGTGGGTGCGCAATACCCGGACAAATTGACGGAACTGCTCCGGCGTCACGTCCGGCATCATCCAGCCCACCTTTTGCGCCTCGGCCAGCACGTGCGCCGCTTGTTCTTCGGCTGTCATCTGCCGCAGCCGGGTAAGCGACAGGGGGACGTGTTTGCCAAATACCTGTATATAATAGGCCGCGTCGTCCTCCGGCTCATCGGCGGGCAGGACGGGGCCTTGATCCAGCATAATCAGCGCGGCCACTGCCTGCCCCTGCGCCGTTAACTGCCGCGCCATCTCATACGCCACCACGACACCCATTGACCAGCTTCCCAGCAGGTACGGCCCTTCCGGCTGCCGTTCCCGGATAAGGGAGACGTAAGCGGCGGCCATTTTCTCTACGGTGGTGTGCAAGGGGGCGTCGCCATAGATGCCTTGCGCTTGAATGCCGTAAAACGGCCGTTTCCCATCCAGATTTGCTGC
The DNA here is from genome assembly GCA_027054335.1 of Ardenticatenaceae bacterium. Taxonomy (GTDB): domain Bacteria; phylum Chloroflexota; class Anaerolineae; order Promineifilales; family Promineifilaceae; genus JAJRTP01. The sequence goes on along the minus strand of JALUPA010000191.1, from coordinate 787 downwards.
CAGTTCCACGTACCAATGCACGCTGCCGCCGGAGGGATGGATGAAGAACAACGGCCGTTTCTCTCCCTGCGTCTGCAAACCAAGCAAAGCGGGGCCGGGGGGTGTTTCTGCCTTCTGCCGTAGCAATGCTGCCAGCCCGGCAATTGTCGGCGTCTGGAACAAATCAGCCAACTGGAGGGATTGCGCCAGCTTTTGCTGCATTTGGGCGATGATGCGCACTGCCAGCAGTGAATGGCCGCCTAGGACAAAGAAGTTGTCCGTCACCCCGATGGGCTGCACGCCCAAAACGTCTTCCCAAATCTCGACCATACCCGCTTCCAGGTCGTCCCGCGGCGGCGTGTAACTCGCATCTTCGCCCCGGATGCGATCCGGCGCGGGCAGACGGCGGCGGTCTACCTTGCCATTAGGCAGCAGAGGGAATTCTTCCAGGGTGACAAAACGGGTTGGAATCATGTAGGCGGGCAATTTTTGCCGTAACCAATCGTGCAAGTCGGCTTCGTCTACGGCCGTATCCCCCGCCGGGAGTAAATAAGCCGCCAACTGTTTATCTCCCGGCCTGTCCTCACGCAACGCGACAACGGCTGTAGCCACCGTTTCATGCTGTGCCAAAATGGCCTCAATCTCCTCCAACTCAATCCGAAAACCACGCAGCTTCACCTGATCCCACATTCCGCACCTAAATTTTGATGAGATAGCATTTTCCCACATCTACCTCAAATAGTCGTAATATCTTCAAATGAATCTCTGAAAGATTGAGTACCCTCCGCTCAACGAGATTCCCTCCGAT
>JALUPA010000190.1 GCA_027054335.1 Ardenticatenaceae bacterium | reverse complement strand
GCCGTGGGCCGGCGCCTCGCTTAAACGCACGTTGTAACGGATAGGCGCACAGACATTGTCGCCAAAAGTGCGGCTTAGCTGCGGCATAATCTCATCCGTTTGCCGTACCCGGCGATCCAGCGCCGTGGGCAGAACGTAACTGAGCTGTACTTCGTGATAGCGGCGTACTTCTTCGATGCGCCGGGTGAATTCGATGAGGCCGTCCAGGCTTAAGACTTCCAAATTAACCGGCGTCAGCACTTCCTGGGCAAAGAAAAGCACGTTAATTTGCAGATTGTCCCAGCCGGGCGAGGTGTCCAGGATAACGTAATCATAATATTGAGTGTAGGGCAGCAAAGCGGCGGCCAGGGTTTCTTCCTGCCGCATGTCAGCTTCAGCGATGACTTGTTTGACGGCCGCCAGCCGATGCCCGCCGGCCAGCAAGTGCAGGTTGGGCCGGGCTTCGACAATCGCGTCGGCAAAAGCGACTTGCCCCAGCATGAAATCAGCCAGACCGATTTCCGGTCGCACGCCCAACGCCTTGCCGGCCTGGGCCTGGGTATCGGTATCAATCAGCAAAACGCGCCGGTGGGAAATTGAAAGTGCGGCGGACAAGTTGACGGCCGTAGTTGTTTTGCCTACGCCGCCTTTGGAGAGGGAAATGGATAGTATTCGTGTCATAATATACTAATGTATCACAATGTATACGTTTGACAAATTCTGCTTGTTATTTCAGACTGCTCTGCGATAATGAAGGGAGTTAACATTATGATGAACCTTTTTGAGGTGAAGGAAGGGGAAACGAATGACAGATAAAGCGTTAGTCTCCATAGAGCAGAAACAAGTTGTTTTTTATGATGATGAAATAACGGCCGTCCTGGTACGCCTGGGTAACGAGACAAAAATTTACGTTCCCATCCGGCCTATTTGTGATTTTTTAGGCGTTAGCTGGACAGGTCAGCGCCGCCGCATCAAGCGGGATATTGTTCTGTCCGAGGAAATTCGTTCTGTGAACGTAACGTTCACGGAACTCTCTCGTACCCGTCAAATCTCTATGCTGTGTCTTCCGTTGGATTATATCAGCGGTTTTCTCTTTGGCATTAACGCGGATCGCGTCAAACCTGAAGTCAAAGATAAGCTCATTCGTTATCAACGTGAATGTTACAAGGTGTTGTCTGAGGCGTTTGTGGAGGGGCGACTGACGGCCGATCCCGGTTTTGACGAACTGCTGGCCGGTGACTCTGAAGCTGTTCAGGCATACAAAATAGCCGCCGCCATTATGAAACTGGCTCGACAACAGATATTTATAGAAGCGCGACTGGACACATACGGGGTGCAGTTGAATGAACACGCGACTCGTTTAGAGCTGATTGAGGAACAATTGGGCGATACTGCCCACCAAGTTACGCCGGAACAGGCGATGCAAATCAGCCAGGCTGTAAAAGCCGTGGCCCACGAATTAGGAAAGCGGACAAAGCGGAACGAGTATGGCGGCGTGTATGGCGAGTTGTACCGGCGTTACGGTATTA
>JALUPA010000189.1 GCA_027054335.1 Ardenticatenaceae bacterium | reverse complement strand
AAGGCAATGTGGGCATTTTGCTCCACCAGCAAAATGGTCGTGCCGTGTTTGTTGATTTCCTCAATGGTCTCAAAGATGAGGTCCACCAGCACCGGAGCCAGCCCCATGGAGGGTTCGTCCATCAAGAGCAGGCGGGGGCGCGCCATGAGGGCGCGAGCGGTGGCTAACATTTGCTGCTCCCCGCCGCTCAATGTGCCGGCTACCTGTTTTTGCCGTTCTTCCAGCCGGGGGAACAGTTCATAAACTTTTTGCAAATCCTGGGCAATACCGTCTTTATCATTGCGGTAAAAGGCGCCCATCTGCAGATTTTCCAGAACGGAGAGCTTGCCGAATATCCCCCGGCCTTCCGGTACCATAGCGATGCCTTTAGAGATGAGTTTGTGCGGAGGATATTTTTCCAAATCCTCGCCTTCAAAGGTGATGGAACCGGCGCGGGGGCGCATCAAACCGCTGATGCAGCGCAAGGTAGTAGATTTACCGGCCCCATTCCCGCCGATGAGGGTTACAATTTCGCCTTTATCAACGGTCAGGGAAACGCCTTTAAGGGCGTGGATGTTGCCGTAGTAAGCTTGGATGTTGTCAACTTCCAGCATAGTCATAGAAGATTGCTCCTGTGTGACTGTAAAGCGATTTGGCAAATCGCTTTACTATGTTTGCAGCGGCAGATTAGGCATCAACTTTGATGGTGGCGCTGGCAGCCGCACCGCTGCCCAGGTACGCTTCGATCACACGCGGATTGCTTTGGATTTCGGCGGGCAGGCCCTCGGCAATTTTCTGGCCGAAGTCCATAACGATGATGTAATCGGAGATACCCATGACCACGCGCATGTCGTGTTCAATAAGCATGATGGTGACGTTCAGTTCGTCGCGCAGCTGCTGGATGAAGGCAGTGGTTTCGGCTGTTTCACGGGGGTTCATGCCGGCCGTTGGTTCGTCCAGCAGAAGGAGGTCTGGTTTGCTGGCCAGGGCACGACCGATTTCCAAGCGCCGCTGGTCGCCATAGGGTAGGTTTTTGGCCAGCAAATCCCCTTTCCCGCGCAAGCCGATGAAACGCAACAGCCGTTTGGCTTCCGCTTCGGCCACTTCTTCGTCTCGTCTGGTGGCCGGCGTGCCCACGATGGCCCCAATCCAGTTGGATTTGAGATGGCGTTCTTCGCCAATCATCAGGTTTTCCAGCACAGTCATATTGTTGAAGAGGCGGATGTTCTGGAAGGTGCGGGAGATGCCCATGCGGGCAATCTGGTCGGTGGCCCGGCCGTTTAACAATTTATCGCCAAACCAAAGTTCACCGCCATCAATCTGGTAAAACCCGGTAATACAATTAAACACCGTCGTCTTACCGGCGCCGTTGGGGCCGATAATGCTAAAAATAGAGCTTCTGTGAACGTTAAAATCAAGCTCATTCACGGCGACCAGTCCACCAAACCGCTTGGTCATTTTATTGGCTACAAGGATATCGTCTGACATAGTTACATTCCTGGCAGGTAACAACCATTTACCAAAAGGCCGTCACCTTAATCGTTTTATGTTTCAGGGTCAATGCCAGTAGCAGGGAACTCCTGGCCGTGACTTACAACTTCGGAGTGGGGTACGGTAACCTCCGGGCCGCTGCCTTCATCCATCGCACTTTCAATTTCGCGCTTACGCACGGCAGAAGGCCACAAACCGGCCGGCCGCAGCAGCATAGTCACGATCAGCAATGCCCCATAAAGCAGCAGCCGATATTCGGCAAATTCCCGCAGCAGTTCAGGCGTACCAATAAGTAGGAAAGAGCCAAGAATGATGCCGGGAATGCTGCCAATCCCGCCGATGATGATGATGCTCAAGACGTTGATGGAGACGAGCAGGCTAAAGCTTTGCGGGAAAATCGTACCCAGTTTGGCGGCAAAAATAGCGCCGGCCAGACCACCGGAAGCGGCGCTGATGGTGAAAGCCAACAGTTTGCTGACGGTGGTATCAATCCCCATAGCTGCGGCTACGTCTTCATCTTCGCGCAAGGCCATCCATTGGCGGCCGGTGCGCGAAGTATTAAGGCGGATAAAAACAAACAGGGCAACCAGGCAGGCGGCCAGGATGATGTAGTAAAATTCTTGCGGCCCGGCAAAGACAAAGCCAAACAAACTGGGTTTGGGGATGTCCAGGACACCTTGCGGCCCGCCGATGTAGGGAGCCAGCCAATCAGAAAGGGCCAAAATGCGGATGATTTCGCCGAAGCCCAACGTGGCAATGGCCAAGTAATCGCCGCGCATACGCAGAACAGGCAGGGCCAACATAAAGCCGGTGAACATAGCGGCTAAAATGGCAATGGGTACAACTATCCAGAAACCAAGTTCTGCGCCGCCAAGAGTGCCCGTGGTGGTCAGAATACCGGCAATGTAAGCGCCGACGGCAAAGTTGGTGACGTACCCCAAATCGAGAAGCCCGGCCAGACCCACAGCAACGTTGAGGCCGAGGCCCATCAAAATGTATAGGCCGACGTTGTCTATGACTTCGCTGAGGTAGGTTCCCACTATCCAGGGCAGGAAGAGCAGAACAATACCGGCAAGGCTGAAGGAGGCGCGGCGGATATTTTTTTGTTTGACGTCGCCTAAATTTTGGTAGCGGATGCGGATACCGGCTTTACGAGCCTGCCATAACAGGGAGATGGCGATGACGAGGATAAATATGATTACGGCCGCGATAATGGTTAACGCACCTTGCCGGAAAAACAGGCGCAGGAAGCCTCGGCCAAGTAACGGCCGAAATACCAGTATGATCAATTCGCTGAACATACCAATGCTCAACGTCCAGATCAAGGCCTGCTGAATAGCGCGCCGCCAATGTTGGGACAATAAGATAAGGGTGGCGCTCAGGAGTCCGATGGTGATTAGCACGGCCGTTAAAAGCAAACTCCCCCCCACTGTACCCTGGCCAAACGTCAGGATTTCCGCCAAATTGGATGAAATATTGACAAACATAACCCGAACGTTAGTGTTTTCTGCCAGAAGAATCAGCAAAATCAGGGGAATAGCAGAAATAAAGCCAATGAGTGTCCCATAGCCCAGAATAGTGGCGCGGGACATCTCATATTTATTCGCTTTACGCGCCGCAAAATAGGCAACGCCAAAAGTAGGCAATACCAAAAGAATCTGTCCCAGCGTGAGAATACCGGCAATAACTTCCCGGCCGCTGAACGTTTCTATCATGCCTACAGCAGCAACATACCCGGCCAGAATACCCGCCAGCAGCCCCATCCTGGCCGCATAGCCGGTGGTGGTTTTATCGTGTTCATCCAGAGGAGCGGATTGGCTGTTTTTTAATTGGGCAATTTCAGTCATAGCACACCTGCCTTACGCCTTTTTCTCGGTTAATTTTTCGCCCAAAATACCTTGGGGACGGAAAATCAATACCAGAACCAACATAGTAAAAGCGATGGCATCTTTTAGCTGGTTAGCAGCGGGAATACCCAACCCTTCCAGCACCAGATTGGGGCCAACCGATTCGATGACGCCTAAAAACAGGCCGCCCAACATAGCGCCGGGCACGCTGCCAATACCACCTAAAACGGCCGCAGTAAAAGCCTTGATACCGGGAAAGAAGCCCATAAAAAAGTTAACACCCTGGGGCCGGTATAAGCCATTAATCACCCCGGCTGATCCGGCCAAAGCGCCGCCGACGGCAAAGGTAAAGACGATGACAGCATTAATATCAATTCCCATCAGTGCAGCCACTTCCTTATCTTCAGATACAGCCCGCATGGACATACCGATTTTTGTTTTTTCCACCAGCCAGTAAAGGCCCAGCATTAACACGATGGCGGAGAAGAACACAAATAGCTGCACCAGGGGGATAACAGCCCCGCCAATGGTGATGGCGCCGCTGAGGGCGTCTACTGTGGGATAAGAATGAAAACCGGACCCATACAAGCCGCGGAAGGTGTATTGTAAAAAGAAGGAGGCCCCGATAGCGGTAATTAAGGGAACCAAACGGGGGGCGCCACGCAAGGGCCGGTAAGCAATACGTTCCAGCAATATCGCCACCAACGTGGAAATGCCAGAGGCGATCAGAATTAAAATGATGATAGCCGCAAAGGGGTAATTATTGAGGAAGCCTGTGCTATTGAACCACTCGGCGAAGAATACGGCCGTGAACGCACCAGCCATAAACACTTCGCCATGAGCAAAGTTAATCATCAACAAAATGCCATAAACCAATGTATATCCCAGAGCGATGAGCGCATAAATACTGCCTTGGGCCAGACCGGAAATAGTCAGGCTCACCCATTGGCTGGAGGTATATTTTCCAGAACGCAGCGTATTAAACGCGCCAACCAGAATCAGGACGATGATAATAATGCGCAACGCCCCCAGAATCACATCAACCCAGGAGGCGCGATCTAGCCAAAGTCGAAATCGTTGAAGCATCTGGCACACCTTTTCCTAAATGAGATTGCGATGCTAAGGAATGAGCCAGGGGAGATTAGGCCCCTGGCTCATCAATTCATTAAACTATCTGTTGCCGAAAAACGTATATTTACGGCGTCCAGACAACATCCGGCGGCCATTTGCCCTGGCTTACTTCGGCATCGGTAATTTCGTAGATACCCAAAGCTTCACCCGTGGCGCAGTCGCCGGTGTCGGTGCAGGTCAGCTTGCCGGTAACGCCGTCAAAGTCTTTGGTGGCCGTAATGGCATCCCGCAGCGCATTACGCGGAATCAAAACGGTACCATCGCCTCCCTTGATAGCCACTTTCTCAATGGCATCAAGCAAGATGTTGGTGGCGTCATAGGCATGAGCGTGGAAGCCGCTGGGCGGAGAACCGCCAAATTTAGCGTCCCACTTGTCCAATAATTCCTGGTAAGATGCACCCGTTACCGCGGGACCGGAGAGATACATACCTATAGCCGCAGGGCCGGTATTGGCGGCAAAGCCGTCCACCAGCAAACCGTCAGCGCCAAAGAGAATGGTGTCTTCCAGGCCGGAGATTTCGGTAGATTGATCAGCAATGAAGTTTCCTTCCGGTTCAAAGATGGGGAAGTAGAGCAGGTCCGGGGAGTCGGCAGCAATGCTGGTGAGAATGGGACGCATGTCGGTATCACCCACGTTCACAGCACCCTGGAAGGTGATAGTACCGCCCAATTCCTGGAAGCGGTCGGCAAAGACTTGCTGCAAACCATCGGCATAGGGACTACCGTCATGTACGGTAGCAGCGGAGCGGGCGCCCAATTCATTGTAGGCAAATTCAGCCGCTACTTTACCCTGGAAAAGGTCATTATGCGCGGTGC
>JALUPA010000188.1 GCA_027054335.1 Ardenticatenaceae bacterium | reverse complement strand
ATCCCACCCGTTTCCTTTTCACCCTAATCCCGTTAAACAGATCAGGAGAGTCTGACATTGAATTGTGATCGCGAGATGGTACTGCAAGCGGCGCAAGGTGACGAAACGGCCGTTCTCACTCTCTACGAACAACACAAAACGGCCGTTACCACCTACATCTACTATCGTTTGGGCGGCGACGAGGCGTTGGCTGAGGAAATTACAGCCGAAGTGTTTGCGCGTATGGTTGCCGGGCTGCCCCGCTTTGTGTACCGGGAACGGCCCATCCTGGCCTGGCTCTACACCATCGCCCGCAACTGCATTAACGACCATTACCGGCGCGACGGCCGTTACGCCAGTCTGCCTCTCTCCGAACAATACCCGGATAAAACAGCCGGGCCGGAACAGCAAGCGCAGCGCAGCCTGGAAGAAACCCATTTATTGCAAGCCATTGCCCGCCTGACGGAAATACAGCGCGATGTCGTCATTCTCCGCTTTATCGAAGGGCGCAGTGTGGCCGAAACGGCCGTTTTGCTGGGCAAAAAAGAAGGCGCCGTCAAGACTCTGACGCGGCGGGCGCTGGCCGCCCTGCGCCGCCAACTGGAAGGGATGTCTGATTATGAGCAAACGTGACAGAATTTTGGAAAGCTGTCTGGTACGGCTGGCAGCCGGAGAAAGCATCGAAACCTGTCTGGCTGCTTATGCAAAAGACGCGGAATGGTTACGGCCGACTCTCGCCGCTGCCCGCCAACTGAACGCCCTCTCCCCGCAACCGCCCCGCCCCATGGCCGATCAAGCCATCCGGCGACAGTTGCGTCAGGCTGCCCGACAGTTGCCAATTGACAGCCGTACAGATGTTACCCATCTGCATCGCTCGTTAAATTTTATGGAGGATATGATGAAAACCTTTTCCCATTTCCTATTCAAATGGCTGCCTCGCGTAGTTGTAGGTGGCGCGGCCATTGCCTTACTCATTATCTTCATCACTCAATTTGCCGGGGCGCTGCCCTTCCTGAGCAGACCAGAAGTGGAACCGGCCGTCGAGCCGCTGCCCGCCAACGTGATCACCGTCGGCGACATCACTATCACTCTGGAAGCCGACCTCAGCGCTAATCCCGGTGAAGTTCCTCTGTACCGCGCCCAATTGGAGCCGGTCCCGGTCACGCCGGAAGAAGTGCTGGCCTGGGCGCAGGATTTTGGTCTGGCCAACCCGGAAGTATATCGGGGAGCAGACGAAAGAGACCCCGGTCTGTACGTTTTGGGTAGCGACGGCCGCCGGCTTGTTTTTCCCAATTACGATGGCTTTAGCGAGATTTACTACACTGACCCAACAGCCGCCATGACTGGCGATCCGCTCCCTTTTGATGAGGCTGCCGGTATCGCCATCGCTTTCTTGCGCGACCACCAAGCGCTGCCTGACGCATACCGGGCAGAACCGACGCCGGATGGCAGCGGTTCTATCCAGCAAGTTCTCATCCGCCGCCAGCTTGACGAAGGGGCGCTGGTCGGCAGTGACGACCCCGGTACGTTGCGCG
>JALUPA010000187.1 GCA_027054335.1 Ardenticatenaceae bacterium | reverse complement strand
CTCTGCAACTTTGCTGCTTTGCCACATTATACGAATCATGTGAGATATACGCCAAAAGATTGAGGGTTAGAGGGGAATGGCGAGGGTAACGGCCGTCACCCCATCCGGCACACTGGCAAAAGAAATGTCTCCGCCATGCAGTTCCACCAGTCGTTTGACAATAACCAGACCCATGCCCGATCCTTGCTGTTCATAAATCCGGCGTTCAAACTGCATGTATAAACCGATATTGCGGATTTGTTCCGGCGTCATCCCCCGGCCGCTGTTTTCTATTTTCAGGCTGAAGCAGTTTTGGGACACGGCCGTATATATTTCAATCGTAGAATCATCCGGTGAGAATTTACAGGCATTGTCCAGCAGTTCTTCGACTATTTTGAGAAAATAGTCGTTGGACATGGGCAAAGTAACGTCGTTTGCCTGGAGATGGTACTGGATTTGATGCTGGGTTACGGCCGTTTTTCCCTGGACCACCACCTTAATAATCTCATCCGGCTGCGCCTGATGCACCTGGCGTAACTGCTCCCGGTAGATCACATCGTGAGCCATCAGTTCCAACTGGGTCAAAATAATATAGTTTTCCAACAGATGATGCAGCCGCTGACCCGCCGCAACAATGGCAGAGGCGTATTCTGAGATTTCTTCACTGGAAAAATCGCCCGTATTCTGCACCAATAAATCACCATAGCCCACAATGCTGGCTAAAGGGGTGCGTAGTTCATGCGGCAGAGCCATCAAGATATTGCCCCGCAAAGATTCCAATTTTTCTTCGTAGTGACTGGTGATGATTTCCAGCTTGTTTAACCGGGCCTGAATGGCGGCCACCAATTCCCGTCTTGCAAAAGGCTTGGTAATGTAGTCGTCAGCGCCCAATCCCATCCCGGCGCGAGCGCTGTTTCTATCCTTTCGGGCGGTGAGAAAGATAAAAGGGATGGCGGCGGTAGATTTATCTTGCTGCAATTCGGCCAGGACGCCAAAACCATCCAGAACCGGCATCCGTATATCGCACAAGATCAGGTCTGGCTTTTCACGGTGAGCTAACTCGACCCCGACACGGCCGTTTTCCGCCAGCACTACCTCATATCCCTCAAGGTCAGACAAAATAGCACCGATGCCCAGCCGTAAATCTTCCTCATCGTCAATTATCAGAATCTTGACCATCTTCTGCTCCTGACAGCACGCCAACAACCACTGCCTGCCCTCAAGATTAAGCCCTCCCCCTGCAACTGTCAATTTCCCGTAAGAAAATTGCAATATTGGGGCAATAGACAGGTAATAATGGCATGGCGGCTGGCCCCAACACGGGCGCGGTAGAAGGTGGCGTGGTTACGGCCGTAAATGACAATGCCGCCCGCTACGTTCACATTACCATCACCCCAACCGATTAAGACACACCATAAAAAACGGGTAGCTGGCTAACCGGCTACCCGTTTTTGTTTTCCAGAACAAAAAGCTCTAAATCATAGGTACGGCCGTTCAGATACCCCCCCTTTTTGCGCCATCCTGCCCACTGAAACCCCAATTTTTGCAGCACGCGCCGCGATGCTTCATTTTCCGGCAGAATTTGCGCCTCAATCCGGGACAAGCCGCGCTCAGAAAAAGCGTAAGTCAAACAAGCCCGCAGCGCCTCGGTCATAATACCCTGATTCCAATACGGCCGGGCCAACTCATACCCCAATTCGGCCGCGCCTTGCCCCCAGTCAGAAAAACCGCAGCTTCCCAGCAACGTATCTTCTCCCTGCCGGGTAATGGCCCAACGAATCCCTTTGCCCGCATAAAACTGATCTATGCGGCTCTGTATGATCTGCTGTACCTGCGCCATATTGCTAAACGGCGCTACCAGGTAGTATCGGGTTACTACCTCATCCGTAAAAACAGAAAACACCGCCTCCTGATCCAGAAAGCGGTGTTCCCGTAAGACAAGTCGTTCAGTTTCTAATTGAGGAAATGCAACCCGTGCCACTTTTTGTATCTAATCGGCAACGGCCAGGGCGGGCATGACGTCATTGACGTGGGATAATAATTCATTAAAAGAAATGGGTTTGCATAAATAAACACTTGCCCCGGCTGCCAAACCTTCCTGGATAGCTCTGTCCTGAGTTTTACCACTTAACATAATGATAGGTAAGGCGGCCGTATCCGGTTTGCTGCGCACCGTCCGGCACAACGTAACACCATCCATATTAGGCATCATCACATCCAAAATCATGGCGTCCGGCTGCACCTGAGTCAATTTTTCCAGAGCATCCAAGCCATCTTCCGCTTCAAATACGGTAAATCCACCCAACTCCAACATTTGCCTTAGCAAACCGCGTAAGGCTGGATCATCGTCAACTAATAATACTGAATACACTTTCTGCTCCTCTGACGTCGTGATGGCTGCGAACTACTACCAAAAGTATATTACCAATCATTACTATTGCTCTTACAAAATAATTTCTGCAATTAAACCATAAAAACAGCGTGAATTACAGTAGCAATTAGAACCATTCAGTACAAAAGTACCAATCACATCAACAGGTAATGACCGGCGTCTGGCGCAGCCAGGTATCATCTGTCAACTGTTGCAGGACAAATTGAGCGGCATCAGCCCGCGAAATCTGGCTGCCAATCAAAGAAGGGTCTACACTAACCTGATATTTGCCGGTGAGCGGCCCTTTGGTCAGGGTAGACGGCCGTACAATAACCCACGCCAACCCGCTTTGCCGCACAACCTCTTCCGCCGCTGCCTTTTCTTCCATAGACTTCCTATGCACCGTCTTCAACAGCATCCGGGCAGACCGGGATAACTGGTTCTTGCTGTCGCCCACACCTAAGGCAGAAACGACCACTAGACGGGACATCTTCCGTTTTTGCATAGCAGCAATAATATGTTCAGCCCCGGCCACTATATCCCCCGTTTCACCTTCAGACGCGCTCAATACATAAATGACAGCATCTGCACAAGCCACTGTCTCCTCAACTTTGTGCCCGTCAGAGGCACGGCCAATGACTTTGTACAGTTTGTCAGCCTCCAATTTCAACTGGGCAGAATCATGTACCAGGGCAGTCACCTCATGCCCGTCAGCCAACGCCTGTTCAATAATTTCCCGGCCAAGTTTGCCGGTTGCGCCAAACAAAGCAATGTGCATACCGCAATCCTTTGGAAAAGTGGCAAAGTTGCAAGGCGGTAAGGTGACGAGGTATTAGGCCACCCTGCCAGCCTGCAACTCTTACCAAATATCCTATATACCAGAATAATATCTGTTCTAAAATGGTAATCAAGCCTGTATGATAACATCAAAGGACAAATCAGGAGCAAAATCGTATGTCCAGTCATGGAACAACACAACGAGAATGGGTTATTGCTCTAGGCGTAGCGGTGGCTACGGCCGTTATCGGCATGATTCCCTATCTCCTGGGCAGCAGTCTCGTCCCGGATGGCGTCGTATATACTCACCTTATTATGAACCCGGAAGACGCCCAAACCTATTGGGCCAAAATGCTGCAAGGGTTTAACGGCAGTCTTCTCTACACCATCCCCTTCACCTCCGAACCTCATCAGGGCGCTTTTGTCGGCGTCTTTTACGTCTGGCTGGGTTATCTGGCCCGTCTGATTGGCTTATCACTCACAACAATCTGGCATTGGTCCCGCACCGGATCAGCCATTATTCTGTACGTCATCACCTTCCGCTTTACGGCCGAATTTTTCCCTGGCAACAAAAATGCCCGCTGGACCGCCTATCTTCTGGCTATTTTTGGTTCCGGGCTGGGCTGGTTTTTGTTCGCCATCGGGCAGCCTTACTGGCTGGGAGCTTTCCCGGTGGATTTCAAACAGCCGGGAGCACACCTGTTCTTCACTGCCCTGACTTACCCTCACATCATCATCGGCACGGCCGTCATTCTGATAGATATGCTGGTTTTGAAAAAAATTGGCGATTGGTACATGGAAACCGGGGTCTGGCGACTGGTGGACAGTGATGATTACGACAGCCACAAACGACGCATCTGGCTCTATGCCGCCGCCGCCGGTTTAGCCAATATCCTCTTAGGCATCGTCTACCCCTTCCTGATCTATATCGTGGCGTTGACGGCGCTGCTTTACTGGCTTTACCTCTGCTGGCGCAGCCGGTCGGTTTTATGGCAGCAAGCCTTGATGATCGCCCTGCTGTTTATCATCCCCGCTCCACTCTATCTCTATTACTTGCAGGTGTGGCGCACCAATCCCATCTTCCAGATGTGGAATGCGCAGGCCGGCACACCGGCCCTGCCTTGGCCCCATTACTTGCTGGCGTATGGCCTGATGCTGGCGCTGGGCTTGTGGTTCTGGTGGAAAAAACCGGAAGAACGGCGTCATTTTGCTATTTTATGGCTGTGGGTTCTGGCGGCGGCCCTGCTGCTATTCTCGCCCATCAATGCTCAGCGCCGCTTTATTCAGGGCGTACACGTGGCGCTGTCGGTACTGGCTGTGGCCGGTCTGGTACTGGAACTGCTGCCCCGCGCCCAACGCACCTGGACGTGGATTGGTCTGACCACCCGACCTCGCTACACCACGCAAAAATTGACGCGCTTTGTCCTGATTTTCTTTCTTATCTTTATGAGTCTATCCAACCTCTACTTGCTGGCGGACGTAACGCTGGTAGCCACGGTGGAACGGCCGTACCCTCTTTTCCGCCCTGCCGACGAACTGGCGGCCGTTAATTGGCTGCGGGAAAATGCGCCGGCTACGGCCGTCGTCCTGGGTGAGTACGAAACGGGCAATTACGTGGCGGCCCAAGCCGGGCAGCGCGTCGTCCTGGGGCATTGGGCGGAAACGGTGAATTATACGGAAAAGGAAACGGCCGTCAGCCAATTCTTCACCGCCAACACAGCCAACGCCTGGCGCGACGATATGCTGCTCAACTACGGCGTCAACTACGTCTGGTACGGCCCCCGCGAAAAAGAATTGGGCAGCTTTGATCCCGCTTCCTCCCCCTACCTGGCACTGGCCTACGAAAATGACACCATCCGAATTTACCGCGTTACAGAGCAACTCATCAACAAAAATGACAACGAGTGGGGCAATAAACGAATGCCTCCGGCAGACTTTACCCGCCCCCGCCCCACCGTAACCCCCTGACAATCGTCTCCACATTCGCCTGCACCATGCCGCTGGAGCTATCCGCGCCGCGGCCGGGCGGCCCCAGCGTGCCGGCATAGAGGAAAGTACCGGCGCCTTCCCTCGCGTCATCTTGCTCTTTGGCGGCCAACCAGATATTATGTATACTCTTCATTATGCAGAACAGCCAAGGCCAGGAC
>JALUPA010000186.1 GCA_027054335.1 Ardenticatenaceae bacterium | reverse complement strand
CGGGGAACGGCCGTACCGTCTACCTGCCGCTCATAGTAAAATAGAGAGGATAAAATGAAAAACAACGTCAAAATAATCATCGTCTTCATCGTCATGATCCTTTTTTCCGGCAGCATGGCGGCCGAAACGCTGTACACGCCCCCCGTCAACTACGCCAGCCAGTGGCAAAGCTACACCGACGGCAATCAAATCCGCGACTTGGCTGTTGCAGGGAATACTCTATGGGCCGCCACGGCCGGCGGTGTGGTCAAATGGGATATGAACGCCGCCACCTATGTAAAGTACACCACCCTGGACGGGTTGGCCGGCAACGAAGTCCGCGCCGCGGCCGTAGATCATGCTGGCACGAAATGGTTTGGTACCTATGGCGATGGCGTGAGCAAGTTCGACGGTTCCTCGTGGACAACCTACACGACGGCCGACGGGCTGGCGAACAACAACGTCAACGCCATCGCCGTAGATAGCGCCGGCAGCGTCTGGCTGGGCACAGACGGCGGCGTGAGTAAGTTTGACGGTTCCTCGTGGACAAATTACACGACGGCCGACGGGTTGGCCGGCAACAGGGTCCTGGACATCGCCTTTGACAGCGCAGGCAATAAATGGTTCGCTACGGCCAGCTTCGGGGTGAGTAAATTTAACGGCGCAGCCTGGACGACCTACACCACCGCCGACGGGCTGGTGAACAATTATGTGAACGCCATTGCCATTGACGCCACGGGCAATAAATGGTTCGGCACGGATGGCGGCGTGAGCAAATTCAACGGCGCTGCCTGGACAAATTACACGACGGCCGACGGGCTGGCGGATAATCTGGTCAATACCGTCGCCATTGACGGCGCGGGCATCCTGTGGTTTGGCACGACAAACGGTGTGAGCCGATTCAACGGCGCCGGCTGGACAAACTACGTCGTTGCCGACGGGTTGGCAAACAATAACGTCTTCGCCGCCGTCATTGATGGCGCGGGAAATAAATGGTTTGGCACCTATGGCGGCGGGGCCAGCAAGTTTAATGATACAACGTGGACGACGTTAGCTACGACCGACGGCTTAAACGGCAATTGGGTTGCCGCCACTGCTATGGATAGCGACGGCAATATGTGGTTCGGCGCGTATCAAGGCGGCGTGAGCAAATTCGATGGCGCTGCCTGGACGAATTACACCACCGCCGACGGCCTGGCCGGCAGCGACGTGCTGGCTATAACCAATGACAATGCCGGTAACATGTGGTTCGGTACCTCCCAAAACGGTGTGAGCAAATTCGATGGTGCAACGTGGACGACTTATAGAACGGCCGACGGGCTGTCGTCCAACGCCATCAAGTCTATTGCCAGCGACAATGCCGGCAATATCTGGGTGGGTACAAATATTTGGCTGAACAAGTTTGACGGCGCGACGTGGACGACTTACACGACGGCCGACGGATTGGCGGGCGCAGGTATCCACGCTATTGCTCAGGACAGGGCCGGCAATATGTGGTTTGGCACGGAGAGCGGCGTGAGCAAATTTGACGGTTTCACGTGGACAACTTACACGACGGCCGATGGGCTGGTAGCCAACTGGGTCAACACCATTGCCCGCGACGATCTC
This sequence comes from Ardenticatenaceae bacterium, assembly GCA_027054335.1. Lineage (GTDB taxonomy): Bacteria > Chloroflexota > Anaerolineae > Promineifilales > Promineifilaceae > JAJRTP01. The sequence goes on along the minus strand of JALUPA010000186.1, from coordinate 3,689 downwards.
GGTAACATGTGGTTCGGCGCCCATGGCGGCGTGAGTCAATTTACCGGCTCGGCCTGGATAACCTACACGACGGCCGACGGGCTGGCCGATAACCGGGTTTTGGCTATTGCCAGCGATGCTGCGGGCCGGATGTGGTTCGCTACCGCCAATGGCGTGAGCCGGTTGGACAATGGCGGCTGGTGGACAACCTACAACACCGCCGACGGCCTGGGCAGCAGTCTGGTTTTGTCTGCCGCTACAGGGAATGATGGCGCTATCTGGTTCGGCGTATTGGGCGGGGTGAGCAAATTGACTCTCTACGCCGATGCGTCCATCCCCGGCAGCAGTTTTTTGCAAACGACGGAGGCAGGCAATGTGGCCGGCAATTACACAGTCCTCGGTCACCCGCAGGCCAACAACGATCCCAATGCCAATCTATTCGTGATTCACAGGTCGAAATCCGGCAGCGGCGCGTTCCACAATAATGTGCTGGGCGTGTGGTACAGTAACACATCCGGGAAATGGAATATCTTTAATGAAAACGGCGGCGCCATGCCGACGGACGTGTCGTTCAATGTGCTGATCCCTTCCCCGGACACAAATACATTTGTCCACACCACCACAGCCTTAAATACCGTCGGAAATTACACCCTCATCAACAGCGCTGCCAATGGCAATCCCAATGCCATGCTGCTGGTCACCCAAAACTGGAACCCCGGCGGCGCGGCAATCGGCGTCTACAATAATCATCCCATTGGCGTATGGTACAGTCAATCGGATGGCAAATGGGGCATTTTCAACCAGGACTTGGTGGCATTGGGCGAAGGCGTTAGTTTTAACGTGCTTGTTCCGCCTGCCGGCAGCGATGTGTTTGTGCATACCGCGCGGCCCGTTAACACCATTGAAAATACCACTTATATTGATCACCCGCTCACCAACAACCGCCCCGGCGCGACGCTGCTGGTGACGCAGAACTGGAATCCCAATGGCGTTGGCGGCACGTACAACCCCCATCCCATCGGCGTATTTTATGACGAGGCAGAAGGGAAGTGGAGTATTTTCAATGAAGACCGCGCCAATATGCCGGCCAATGCTTCCTTCAACGTGGCGGTGATATTGCACCGGGTTTACCTGCCGCTTGTGCTGCGGTGATTGGTTAGAGGCGGTTATGATGAAACGAAAGGCAGCGCTGGTTGGAGTAATTTTTATAGTGGGCACGGCCGTTTTCCTGGCTGTCCGGCTGATGAATCAAGGGCTGGCTACCGGCCAGACCATTCCCCGCGCCGCCAACCAGATCGCCCTGCTGCAATACGAAGGGTACGCAGATTTGTACGCGCTGGACGTGAGAACCGGCGATCTGACGCAGTTAACACAGGGGTACAGCCTGGTTCAGGCTGCCTGGTCGCCGGATGGGGAACGGTTGCTGCTGGCGACGAATGAGGGGGCGCTGTTTCTGCTGGACCCCGGCACGGCCGTAACCACGCAGGTAGATACAGGCCAAATCCAGGTTAACAATGCCGCCTGGTCGCCGGACGGCCGTCAGATTGCCTTTGCCGACGCGGACAGTGTTTACGTCATCAACAGCGATGGCGCCAATCTGCTCCGGCTGGCGGAGGGGCAAGACCCGGACTGGTCGCCGGACGGCCGTCAGATCATCTTCGTGACGCAAACAGAGACGGTAGACGGCCGTATCCTCAGCGAAATCAGCGCGGTGAATATAGACGGCAGCGGCCGCCAAACCCTCCTTTCCTTCCCCGGCGAAGCGGGCAAACCGGACTGGTCGCCAGACGGCCGTTACATTTTCTTCCTAGAACTCGTCAGAGACGCCAACGGCATTGGCGTTACCGGCGCGGAACTGTTTCTGATGAACGCCGACGGCGGCAATTTGCGCCAGTTGGAACCGCCCACCCGTTCGGAAGAATATCCTCCCGTCAACCACAACATACCTCTCTCCTGGTCGCCCGACGGCCGAGAGATTCTTTTGGCTGACAATGGCGGGGAAATCTACCGTTACGCTTTGGAAACAGACGAATTTACCTACGCAGCGCGGGGCGCTTACCCGATCTGGAATCCCGGTGGAACCCGCATCGCTTACCAGAAATTGACCGGGCAAAATGGCGTTTGTCTCCTGTCAGACCTGGGCGAAGAATGCGACGACCTGGCCTTGAATGTCGCGGAACTGACCGGATGGAGACCCTGATGCAAAAGAAATGATTGATTGCTTTGGCTATCATCGTCGCCGTTATTCTGGCGGCGTTTTTCTGGAGCAAATCCCGCAGCCTGACCACCGGCCAAACGCTGCTGGACGCCGCCGCGCCCCAAATTGCCTTTTTGGCCGGCGGGGAACTGGTTGTTTATGACCACGCGACGGGAAAATTCAGCCAACTTACGCAAACAGACGGCCGTACCATCTTGCAAGTAGATAAAGAGCAGCTTTGGGTGATTAGTAATTAGTTTTCAACGATCAGTTTTTGGTAGCCTGTTGAAGTTTGTTGCTTGCTTTTTGGCACGGCCGTAACCAATCTCGGTTCGAGAGCGCGTTTTCTGGAAATAGATGCTTCTTCACCGGTTTCTAGAGCTACGTCTAACCCTTCCCGCAGCGAAGCCCAACCAGAATCATAATCGCCCAATTGTATCTGTGCCAACCCGACTATTTTTAAGGCGCGGGCCAAGTTAGGCCGGTCGTTCAGGCGGCGGGTGATGGCTGCCGCCCGTTGACAGACTGCCTGCGTCTCGGTCGGATCGCCATCTTCCAGGTAGATCTCACCCAGGTTGTAAAGGGCAACCAATTTCATCTGCACAAAACCGATTTCATCGCAAATGGGCGGCCAGGCTTCCAAATACGGCCGTACCGGTTGTTCCTGGTGGCGCATCAGAAAGTTGGCGGCGATATCATTCAGGAAAAGCACCTCACCCTGCGTGCCATCCTCCTGCACTGGTTTTATTATTTTTATAGGGCTGCTTGCTTATTTGTTTGCTGCCATTGCGCCAAATTCTTCCTGCCGGTAAAATGCAGGTGCAAAAGAACAGGTCAGGAGAATGTGATGACCGCACAAGAAGATGTCCGGTGGGTGCAAAGATTCAATCATTTCCAAAAGACATTGACTCAATTGCAGGAAGCAGTTGAACTGGCTCAAGAACGGCCGCTTTCCCGGCTGGAGTAGCAGGGACTCCTCCAGTCTTTTGAATATACGCACGAACTGGCCTGGAAAACACTGAAAGATTTTTTGGAAGGTGTCGGTTCTGAGAAATTGTATGGTTCAAAAGACACAACCCGCGCCGCGTTTCGGGCTGAGTTAATGACAAATGGTGAGGTGTGGATGGACATGATTGCCAGCCGGAATTTGACTTCGCATACTTATGATGAGGAAACGGCCGAAAAAGTTACTTCTGCCATTCTCAACGACTATTTTTCGGAATATGTCACATTGAGGGCTAAACTGGAAGAAAGACAAGAAGAAATGTCCTCATGAAATACGGCCTGAAAGAAACTACTTCTGTCCATTTTCCATGACATCAGCGACCCTGATGTGGTTGATCACATTCAACGTGTAGGTGCAACTTTTTACGAAGCAAAAAATTCGTGAAGCCCGCGCCTAAAAAGCGCCGTCAAACCTTTATAAAGGCAGGCGCAAAGGAAAAAAATTATGCCTCAATTTGCAGAAACTCAATCCGTAACTGTTGGTGACGCCAAGGTGACTTTTCTGGCT
>JALUPA010000185.1 GCA_027054335.1 Ardenticatenaceae bacterium | reverse complement strand
TTTTATTATGACCGGGGGGAAACGTGGCCTAACGGCGTCTTTTACAACGCGCCGTGTACCGGTAAACCGCACACGGCCACTACGTATGACGCTTTGGGGCGGGTTTCCACAGTCACTGCTCCAGATAATACTGTCACGCGCTACTATTACGGTATTGGCAGCGATGAAACACCCGGCGCTTTGCATCAACGGGTTTCCGTTGTGGACGCCAATAATCACGCCGTGACGCAAGGGTTTAATGCGTTGGGGCAACTGGGTTACGTAGCAGAGTACGAAGGAACCGGGCCATCTTATACCAATTTTTCGTTGACTTCTTATGAATACGACGTATCAGGCAATTTGACCAAAGTAACGGACGCGGCTAACAACGTGACGACAATGAGCTATGACGGTTTCGGCCGGAAAACAAGTATGACCGACCCGGACATGGGCTTTTGGCAATACGAATATGACCCGGCGGGCAGCCTGACGCGGCAGACAGACGCCAATAACAACATTCTCTGCTTTGAATACGACGCGCTGAACCGGCTGAGGCGGAAAGGAGAAGGAAACACGGCCGATCCCTGCGCCATCAGCAATGAACTGGCGGCGTACCAATATGACACAGCGCAGAACGGCGTGGGCCAATTAGCGCAACTGACCTGGCCGGGCGGTTCCGATACCTTCTTCTACGATAACCTGGGGCGAATGTACCGGCAGGACCGGCAGCTTGACGGCCGGGTATACACGATGCAGACTTTGAGCTATGACGCGCTGCACCGGCCGCTGCAAATCCGTTACCCCAACGGGGAAGTGGTTACGATGACTTATGACCGGGAAGGGGAAAACAGCCTGAAGGCGGGGAATGACTGGCTGGTGAATGACGTCCGGTACAACGGCCGGGGGCAGATAACTTACCTGAACCGGGGGAGTGTGCCCAATACCAACCCGGATACCTGGTACAGTTACTATCCGGCCAGCGGCAATTTTCGCCTGAAACAGATTCAGCACGGCAGCCTGAACAGCGATAACCGGCCGGATTTCAGCTATGAGTATGATGCGGTGGGAAATATCACGAAGATGACATCTGTGACGTACAATTACGGCACAGACAGCCAAACGTTTACCTATGACCAGCTCAACCGGCTGAAAACGGCCGTGGCCGCCGGAAACGCCGCCTACAACTACGCCTGGGAATATGACCGTTTGGGCAACATTGATTACGTCGTCAGGGACGGCGTGATGACTGATTACGGCTACGGCAGCCAGCCCCACGCCGTGACCACGCTGAACGGCGCGCAAAAATTCTGGTACGATGCCAACGGCAATATGACGCAGCGATTTGACGGCGCCGGCGACTTTGCGCAGAAATGGGACGGGGAAAACCGGCTGACTCTGGTAACAACCGGGGCCGTCAAGGGTAAAAGCGGCCATGCGGCTTTTCTTTACGGTTCGCCCAACGGCAGCGGCAGCGTGACAAACGGCGGCATTGACGCTTACGGCGGCGGCTTTGGCGACATTAACCGGCGGCACGAATAT
>JALUPA010000184.1 GCA_027054335.1 Ardenticatenaceae bacterium | reverse complement strand
CTATCCCACCCGCCCTGGCGACAACCGGTTGGTGTTAACTTCCCGTCTGTTAACCGAATCCAATCTGGACCTGTTCGACTTACACGCCTATCCCTGGGGCGATTTGACCCTGGTGCAGCAGGTAGAAAACTTTGGCGCGGCCAATGTGGCGGACAAGCCGATTCTCATGGGCGAATTTGGCGCTTTCAAATACAACACCGCTTCCCCGGCAGCCGGGGCCAGTGCCCTGGTGCAGTGGCAAGTGGAATCCTGCTACTACAATTTTGACGGCTGGCTGTACTGGCTTTGGGCAGATTCTGACGTGGAAGTGTGGGGCGGGCTGGAAGGCGGCGGCGCTATTAACCAGGCCCTGTCGCCTGTCGCCCGGCCAGCCCCCTGCCAGACGGGCGATTTTCCCGGCTTGAATCTGGCCTTATCAGGTACGGCCGTAGCTTCCAGCGCCTTGCCGGATCAACCGCCATCTTACGCCATTGACGGCCGTAGCGACACCAACTGGAGCGCCGGCGCCAATGCGCCCCAATGGATTGAAATTGACCTGGGGGCCGAATACAACGTCGCTCAAATCCGCCTGCTGGTAAGCCAGTGGCCGGCGGGAGCGACCCTACACCGGGTATGGGGGCGCAGCATGTCCGGCAGCTTGACCCTCCTGACAGAGTTCAATGGCAGCACCACCGATGGCGATACCCTGATCTACACGCCGCCATCCCCCCGGACATCTATCCGCGTTGTTCGCGTGGAAACAGTAAGCAGCCGGTCTTGGGTAAGCTGGTTTGAAATTGAGATTATCAGCGCTGGCCCCGCCCCTTGATCCGCGCCAAGCTTTATCTTTTCTCAGAAAAAGGAGACAAATTTGCAGCCGAGGGGCCGGGTAGTTAAGAATCGTTTTTTGAGGAGTTTACATGATTGGAGACAGACACAACCATGAATGAAAATCGTAAGTCGGATTGGCAATCCGACCTACATTTACCCAGGAGACACAAACAATGACACGTAATCAATGGTTAAAAATCGGCATTATCCTGACGTTAATGCTGGCCCTGGGCAGCTTCGCTCTGATGGCCGGGCGGGCGCAGGCGCAGAAAAACGCCTCAATGGCGGCGTTGACCGCAACCAACCTGGGTACAGCCTTCACCTACCAGGGCCGCCTGACCGACGGCGGCAGCCCGGCCAACGGCACATATGACTTCCAGTTCGATTTGTATAACGCCGCCACCGGCGGCTCTCAAGTGGGCAGTACCTCCACCCAATCAGACATTACCGTTACCGACGGCTTGTTTACCGTCACCCTGGATTTCGGCACTGTTTTTGACGGCACGGCGTTGTGGCTGAAGATAAGCGTCCGCCCCGGTAGCAGCGCTGGCGCTTACACCGCGCTCACGCCCCGCCAGGCTTTGACGGCCGCTCCCTATGCGCTCGGCCTACAGCCGGGGGCTACCATTCAGACCAACCCCGGCGGATACACGCTGGGCATCATCGGCGGCAACTGGAATCCCAACACGATGGACGGTGACGTGTTGG
>JALUPA010000183.1:299-14678 GCA_027054335.1 Ardenticatenaceae bacterium | reverse complement strand
CCGCCAGCGTCAAGGAAACGGTGGCCATACTCAACTTCCACAAGCAACGCTGGGAACAGGAGTATGAAGTGGCTATCCGCCTGGAAGCGCTGGAAACGGCCGCCACCGTGGCTCACCAATACGTCCAGACCATTGCCCTGCCGGCTGCCGCCGTGCGCTTGATGGACAGGGCTTGCGCTTTGGTGCATACGGCCGTAGCCAGCCCCGACGTCATCTATCCCCACGTCTCCCCGGACGGCCGTGTAGACGGCGCGGACGTTTTGCAGGCCGCCGCCCAATGGACCAACATCCCCGTCACCAAACTGGGCGAAGACGAAAAAGGCAAATATGCCAACATGACCGTCCACCTGCACCGGCGGCTCATCGGCCAGAAAGAAGCAGTGCTGGCCGTCAGCCGCGCTGTCAAGACCGCCCGCGTCGGCCTGCGGGACAAAAAACGGCCGATTGGCTCTTTTCTCTTTTTGGGGCCAAGCGGCGTGGGCAAGACAGAACTGGCCAAGGCCCTGGCTGAATTTATGTTTGGCGCGGAAGAAGCCATGCTGGTACTGGACATGAGCGAATACCAGGAAGAGGCCAGCGTGAACAAACTGATCGGCGCGCCGCCGGGCTACGTCGGCTTTCAGGACGGGGGGCGGCTGACCAACTTTGTGCGGGAACGGCCGTACACCGTCATTCTGTTCGACGAAGTGGAAAAAGCGCATAGCCGCGTCTTTGACGTGCTGCTGCAACTGCTGGAAGAAGGCCGCCTCACCGACAGCCAGGGGCGCACTGCCCGCTTCAATAACACCGTCGTCATTATGACCAGCAACCTGGGCGCGCGGCACATGCTCGTCCCCGTCATCACCGAGCGGGAACGGGAACTGGTGCTGGCCGAAGTCAACCGTTTCTTCCGCCCCGAATTTCTCAACCGACTGGACGAAATCATTCTCTTCCACCAGCTAACAGGCGAACAGTTGGCGCAAATTCTGGAGCTAATGCTGAAGAAGGAACTGCGTCTGGCTGCCGCGCAAGGCATCCAACTGACGCTGACAGATGCGGCCAAAGCGTGGCTGCTGGCCCAAAACGATCAGCCGGAATATGGGGCACGGCCGTTGCGCCGCATCATCGCCCGCCACCTGCGCGAACCCCTGGCTGATTTTCTTCTTTCCCAAACGGATAATGCCGTGGGCACGGCAGTCCGCATTGACGCCACCCCTGACGGCCTGAAATTTGAATGGCAGAACAACGACGAGGAGATACGATGAGCGATCCAAAAACAGACATTATAGAAAAATTGAACGAGACGCGAGGCGCATTGATGGTGTTTTTGCAGGGATTGGACGAGGCGCAGTGGGATACGGCCGTCTACTCCGAAGGTGAAACGTGGACGGCGACCGACGTAGTGCGCCATCTGGTCAACGCCGAAAGCGGCATGACCGGTCTCATCGTCCAGTGGCAGAAGGGCAACGATCCCGTCCCGCCCGACTTTGACCTGGCCCGTTTCAACCAAAACGCTGTCGCCAAAAACAAAGACAAAACTCCCGCGGAACTGCTGGCAGAAATGGAGACTAACCGGGCCAACCTGCTCCAGGTCATTGCTGGTCTGGAGGAAGATGACTGGCAAAAAAGCGGCCGTCACGCCAGCCTGAAAATTATGACCATTGAACAAACCTGCAACCTCATTGCCGGTCACGAAGCCTTGCACTTGAAAGATTTACAGGCAGAGTTGGGCGCGTGAAAACGTGATACGTGATGCGTGAAAATGCGGCACGCATCACGCATCAGGCAAAAAAAATGAGATGCTCCACAAGCGGGAGCCTGTGGAGACATCTCTCGGGGGGGAGCCATCGATAGTGTAGCAGATTATTTTTGGTTGGCAAGAAATTGGCAAATAACCAATTTATCCGATTGTATTGGATATATATAAATACAATCAACCGACAGTATCGGATAAAATAATTGACAAACCGCCGGTATTGCCGGATACTTGTAGTATGCAAGAAATACTATTTCAATACAATCCCTGGTGGGAACAAAACTTTTCTGTCGCCAAACTCAAACCGCGCGCCAAATATCTGAACCAGCTTAAACAACAGCTAACCCAAAGACAAATTCAGTTTATTATCGGTCTGCGGCGCGTGGGTAAAACAACCTTGCTAAAACTACTCATTAAAGAGTTGATTGACAGCGGCATTCCCCCTGCCCGCATTTTTTACGTGAGTCTGGACGATTATTTGCTCAAAGACAGCGGCATCATTGACATTGTTAACGAGTACCGGAAACTGCACAAACTAAGGTTTGAAGATAAAATTTACCTCTTTTTGGATGAAGTTGCTTACAAAGATGCGTTTCAGACCCAGTTAAAAAATTTGTACGATCATCACAACTGCAAAATATTCGCTTCGTCTTCTTCAACCTCTCTGCTGCGGGACAGAAAAGCGACGCTGACCGGAAGAACCGTCACGCTGGAACTAAAACCGCTCGATTTAGACGAATATCTGCAATTCAAGGGAATTGAAATCAAAAAAAGAGACAGCCACTTGTACGAATCTTATTTCAGAGATTACATCCGGGAAGGGGGAATGCCGGAAAATGCCCTCAACCCAAACCGGGATTATTTAATGGCGCTGGTGGACGACATCATCCAAAAAGATATAACGGCTTTTCACGGCATCAGAAAACCACAGTTGGCGCGGGATTTTTTTGTGCTGCTGATGGAACAGAGCGGCAAGCAGCTGAGTCTAAACAAAATCGGCCGTATCCTGAATATTTCTCCAGATACGGCCGGCCGGTACATGGGCTATTTTGCGGAAACGTTTTTAATTTATCTTGTGCCCCGCTGGGGCAAAACCAACGTAAAAATCATTTCACCCCGGAAAATTTACGCTTCAGATTTGGGGTTCAAATATCTCATCGTGGGGGAACGCGATTTGGGCAGCTATTTTGAAAATTACGTCTACCTGAAACTACGCAACGAAAAGCAAATCTATTACCTTCAGGAAGACGACAGCGAAATAGATTTTTACACAGAAGACCAGATACTCATTGAAGCCAAGTATTATACCGAAATGAACCCCAAACAAGCCAGGCTGTTTACAGAATTTCCGGCCAGACAAAAACTGCTGATCGATTCCATAGAAAAAATAAACCTGCTGGAAAGCCGGCCGCACTGACAAAACCACTCACGGCAAGCGCAGCAAATACCCTTCGCCGCGGGCGGAAAGGATGAAGCGGGGGCGTTTGGGATCGTGTTCTACTTTAACGCGCAGGCGGTTGACGGCTTTTTCCACGACGGAGCGGGATTTGCCTGGCCCCCACACATCTCCAAGCAGATTTTCTACCGTACACACTTCGTTTTTGTGGGCCAGGAAGTAGTCCAACAGCCGCCCTTCCAGAGAGGTGAGGCGCACTTCACGGCCGTCTACCCTCACCATGCGCGTCTGGGAATCATACAACAACTCATCCGTAACCGGCAGGGCGGGCACGGCCGTATCCACCGGCCCGTTCAACAATTGATCCACCCAATAGGCAAAAGCGTCGGCAAACAGAGCCAGTTCCCCCTCGCGCTTTTCCAGCAGCCCCAGATGGCGCGTCAGTTGTTTCAAGGTGATGCGATCAGACACGGCCGTATCCCCCGCCAATACCTGAGCCAAGACCGCTTGTTCCGCCGGGCTGCGCCGCTGCCACAACTGGCGGCACAACCAGACCACGTGCCGGTCCAGGCGCACGTCTTCACGTACCTCTTCCAGCATTTCCGGCCCTGTATCATATCGCCGCGCTTCAAAAAGATAGGCTGCCGCAATTTTCAGCAGCGCCGGATGGCGGCCCGCTTCAGCCAGCAAAAAGGCCACTTCTTCGTCAGTCAAGGGGGGCTGCTGCTCGGCCACGGCCGTTTCCCGGCACAACTGTTCCGCTTCCTCTACCGGCAGCAAGCCCAGCCAGCGGTCATTGAGCGTATTGGCAAAAAGGGAAACCTGCATCGCGCTCTCCTCCTCCGCCCGCAGCCGATCTTCCAGCTCCACCACCGGTTCGCTGCTGCTGATGACAAAAGCCATCGTCTCCCCGTAGCGCGTCGCCAGAGAACGCAGCCAATCCAAATCCCGGCTGCCAATGCCTGACTTGAGCAAATCAAAATCATCAATGAGGCAGATGATACGGCCGTATCCCCCCTCCTCCACCAGTTCTTCAATCGTCTCATCCAATTCATCAAACACATCCTGAGCGTCCGTTGGTAAAGACGGCGCGGCCCGGCCCGCTTCCCCCAGCAGGCGAGACAACATTGCCCGCCAAAAGGTGCTGGGCCGATAATCCGGCAGTTCGGCCAGGCGCAGCCAGACATAGGCTCCCTTAACGCCGGGAGCCAGCCCCAATTGCCGGGCGTATACCTGATACAACAGTGAGGTTTTGCCGATACGCGGCTCACCGATAAAGTTGCAATTTTGCGGCGACGGCCGCCCCAGCAAATCCGCCGCCCAGGCCAACTCTGCCGCGTGTCCCACAAAATCTCGTTCATTCAATACCGGTTCACGACTGATAAATGAGGTCATTGTTTCTTCTCCTTCACAACACGCTCCACCGTATAATTTGCCCGCATCCAATGTTGAAACAGCGGCATTCGGATGCAGTAACGGTCTTCAGATTTGGTCAGCGTATCCATCTTGACCAAATCCTGACACACGCGCCAAAGCTGCGTTTCATCCAGATGGGGCGCTGTCAGACCGGCTAATTCGGCCAGATCAAACCAGCACGCCTCCCCCTCGCGGCCGGCGATAGCCGCCAGCACCAGTTTGCCCATTTCCAGTTGTCGGGCGGTAAAGCCGGTAGACGTGCCCCACAGGTGATTAAAAAACTGCTCCCCCTGAAACGGCGCCCAAATTTCCAGTAAATCATTCAGGTGTTCCGGCCGGATAGTCGGCCGTCGCGCCCGATCCGCCTGCAAAATCAACTCCCCGCAAATCCACTGCAAATAGTAAGGATGCCCGTCCGTCAGCGCCAGCAGCCGGTCTACTACGGCGTCATCATATTGAATCCGGGGGGCGGGCCGCACAATCAAATCCCGCGCAGCCGCGTCATCCAGACAATCCACCTTTTGCTGCCGGGCCACTTCCAGCATAAATGAGGCTTCCGGCTGTTGCAGCAAATGATCCAGCACCCCGCCGCCACTGAAAATAATACTCAAGCCGCCGCGATGCTGAATGAGACTGCGCAGGTAACGATTGATGTCAGCCAGCGTCACGCCCTCTTCCTGCAAACTGGAAAGCAGTTGGAATTCGTCCAGAATGATGACGATAAATTTATCTTGCAGCACCGGCACATTTTCCAGAAAGCCGCGAAAATAACCCAGGGGATCGCGCTTCATCCGGGAGAGGCTGGGAGGACGGGTGCGCTCATCATCCACGGCCGCAGCCAGCGCCTTGATAATGTCCCGCAAAAACATGGTGGTAGAACGGCCGCTGAGTCGCTGCATATCCACAAAAGCCAGTAAATAATCCTCACTGTTCATCACCCGCTGCTGAAATTCGCGCAGGAGAGAGGTTTTACCGATGCGGCGCGGTCCCCAAAGCAGCACTGCTTCCCCCGGCCGCACATCCCGCAGATTGTCAATCAACGCCTTGAGTTCCTGGCGACGGCCGTAAAACGATTCCCCCGTCACCGGCCGCAGCGAGTACGGATTTTCAAAATGGCGGGCCATCACCGACTGCTCGGAAAAGGGTGTGGCGTTGGTAGGGGAACGGCTTTCCGCCTGACGCACCTCCGGCACGCGGCGCAGGCGGCTCAGCAGACGATCTCGCTGCCAGGGCGGCATATCGCTCAGGCCAATCACCATTTCTGCCGACCCGTCCGGCATCTGATCGGCGTGGAAACTGGTCAGGTTGATGTTCGCGGCGGCAATGATGGCGGCGATGTCCTGCACCAGGCCGCGCCGGTCAATCGCCTGGATGTGGATTTCAAACTGGGGATCAGTCTGGATATGGCTCCAATCCGCCTGGATGACCGGGCGTAAGCGGCGGGCTGTAGCGCAGTCGGCGCGATGGATAGTGACGACGCCCCGCGCTGTCTGGTAACCCACGATGGGGTCGGGCGGCTGAGGGCGGCAGCAAGCGGCCAACTGTTGGGGCAGATTGGCATTATCCAGCGAAAGGATGGTGGCTTGCAAAGCGGGGCGGGTAGAAACGGCCGTATCCGTCATTTGCAGCGATCTGACCACTTCTGATGCAGCCCGGCGACGCAGACCAATCGCCACAAACAAATCATTGCGCGAAGCATACCCCATGCGCCGCGCCGTCTCATCCAACTGCTGCAACACCTCGGAAGACGCCAGAATCATCCCGGCCTGCCGCAGCCGCCTGTCCAGCAGCGACCAACCTTTTTCGGCAGCGTCCCCCGGCTTTTGCAGCTTCAGCCAGCGGCGGATAGCTTGCCGGGCGCGGGCTGTTTTAACGCTGGCCAGCCAATCGGGGGAAGGGCCGACGCTGGCGTTGCCGGTGAGAATGCGCACTACGTCGCCGGTTTGCAAGGAAGCGTCCAAAGGAACCTGACGGCCGTTAACCATAGCTCCCGTACATTGATGCCCCAGCCCGCTGTGAATGGCATAAGCAAAATCTATAGGCGTGGCCCCTGCCGGCAGCGTCTTAAAGTCGCCGTCCGGCGTCAGGACGCCGATCTCTCCTGGCGGTGGTTCCTGCCAACCGTGGAAGGTGGGAGAAACAGTTACGGGGATATCTCGCCAGACGGCCGTAATACCATGATTAGCCACTACCTGCATCACCTCATCCCGGATGACCAGTTGCAGCCAGGCGTCATCCGGCAGGCGGACGCGGCTGTGCAGGGCACGGTAGGCGTTCGGTTTAGGCGTGGCGATGTAATCCCACATTTTACCCAGTTGGGGCGGCCACAGACTATGAACTGCACCCAACACCCGATAACAATCCGCCTCTTCCGGGGTGACAATCACGAGAGAATCAGCCGTGTGCAAGGGGATGAGCTGGTTTTCAGCAGCCATTTCCATCTGGTACAGGACGTAAAAAGTGCGACTGTGGCTGAAAACGCGGGCAGACACGGTCATGGCCGCCAACTGCTCCTCCACCTGACGAATCAGAGGCGCAGCAGCCTCCTGCCGGACAGCCACGGGGTAGCGGCTTTGCATTTGCTGGTACTGCTCCGGCTGCAAGATGCGGAATGCGGCGTCTTCCAGCAGCTGTTTGGCCTGACGCAAGCCCAGCCGTTCGGCAAAGGGCACAAACACCCCCCGGACGCCGGATGCAAACAAAATTTGTCGCTCTGGCGACAAGAGGTGCAGGGATTGGAAGTTGTGCAGCTTGTCCGCCAGTTTGATGACCACCGCCAGCGGTTCGCGCTGCAAGATAAGAGCCGCCCAGGGCATCCGGGCCGCCAGGGCGTCCATTTTGGCGGAGGGGGTTTCGTCTGCCCCGGCCGGATAAATGGCCCCGTACCGGCCCAGACTGGCCACGGTATCCACCAGCCGGGCAACGGTTTCACCCAACACGGCCTCAATGTCCGCCAGAGTAACGCCAGCAGCGTATTTTGCCTTGAGGACGTCGTGCAGCAGAGCGGCAGCCAGCACGTCGGCGGGGGCCTGGCATTGGGCCAGTTGGTCGGCTACAGCTAGAGGATGGTGAATGTAAGGAGAGTTGTCTAAGCGGAAACGGCCGTGATGGGCTTTTTCGGCCAGGGAGAGGGCAATTTGTACCCGGTTCTGGTCGGGGAGGCTGAGGTATACGGCCGTGCGCCGCAACAAATCTTCCGGGGAGACAACCGTTGGCGTTTGCATGATGATACTGGCAGTATATGCCAGCATCGTCGTTCTGTCAATTTAGCGACAAGGGGGTGTGATACGTGAGAGATCGTCACGTATCACGCTTTCACGTATCGTTGGTGGGCACGGCCGTTAACGCATGGTAAGCAAATGTACCGCGCACGCCCTGGTATAAAAAGTAAACGAGAACCAGGGCAAAAGGCAGCCCGTACCAATAACCGGTTTGTATCCGGGGGATAATGTTTAATCCCAGGTAATAAACCAGCAGCAAGACAGCCCCCACGCGGCTCTTTTTGTAAACGGCCGCTGTCAACACCAACATGATAAGCGTATTCAACCAATTCCATTTGCCTATGCCCCATGGATTTCCGGCATATTCAAAGGTAGAAATAGCCAGGGCAGCCACAGCCACAAGACCAGCAATCCAGGCGTTTCTTATTTTTCCATTGGCGTCTTCCAAACTCATTTTTTCACCTCTGTATCAGTTTTCAGTAACCCAGAAATTAGTTCGTAGTAACGACTTTAGTCGTCCAGACCGCTAAAGCGGTTACTACAAACCAAAACGGGAAGTAATTTTTAGATGATTACTTACCGTTTCAGCCTCTCAATTCCTCCAGGTTTTCCCGAACCATGTAAAAGACCATAGCCAACAGCAAAATAATCAACAACAGCCACCAAAACTCCCAGATGAGAATGGCGGCCGTTATCACTGCCAGAACAATGATCAAATTAAGCAGGTAATTGGTCAGATAACCCCGCACAGACGCCTCAATAGCGCCAAACAGCACGCCGACGCCCACCAGCCAAAACAACCAATTTGACGGCAAGGCGGCCAACAAGGCCACCAAAGCCAAAAGCAGCAGACCGCCACTCACAGCCGCCCATAACTCGACAACCCGGGCCTGCTGGCTCACCGGCGGTTCCGGCCGGTGCAGGTGGCGGATGTGCGCCTGGGGATCGCCCCAATCACCCTGTTCGATACGTTGTAAAAAATCTTTACCGGCCCGGCAAGTCTCCCTTAAGGCCACCCGCCGCGCTTCTAACGCCTGTAACTGTTTTTGCTGTTCCCGGAGCGCCACTTCCTCTTCCTTGTGCAGGGTGCTGACGTAATCAGCTTGTTGTAACGCTTCCACTTCCAGCGCTTGCAGCCGCAAAGCTTCCCGCTGCGCTTCTATTTCCTGGGCGACTTCGCTTTCTTCTTCCTTCAGGGTGACAAGACTCTGACGCATGTCGGTAATAGCGTCGGCCGGGGGCGGCACTTTGTCCAGGCCGGCCCAGCCCAGCGGATTGTACCAGGCGGTGCGCACAGACCCGTCCCGGTTATATTTGGGGCCGGCAGGGGCGCGCTCGCCACCGAGCGGGTCACGGGTATCCAGCCCCCAAAGGCCGCGATATTTGTCTACCCAATCATCTTCATCGGAAATAAGAACAGGATTCCATTGTTCCCGCTGGCCAGGGCCAATGCCAACGCCGTCACCGCGGGCATAATCTATGAAGGGGACGCTAAACAACTGGCGGGTATGGGCTTCTGCTTCGGCCGCGCTGCCCTGCCCTAACTGTTCGGCCCAAAATTTACGCAGAGAAATGACGAAATTACGCAGCGGTTTGGAAAATTCCGGTTCGGCGCCCATCAGGTATTCGCCTGGCTCAAAGTAGCTGGCGTGAGAACCGGCTCCAGCAAAAATAACGGGGTGATTTTCCTGATAGATGGTGATATCAGGGTCATCCCAGCGGCGACGCAGATCATCCCCTTCAAAGTCGTGGGAAGCAAAAGCCACCCAGCGGGGTTTCAGATCGCCATCCTCTTCGATTAGATAGATAAAAATTTGCTCCCAGTCGGCTTCGTGGTCATTGACGCCGTGAAAGGTGGAGCGCCAATCATTCATGGCAAAGAAAAAGAGGTAGTGCAGAATGACGTAGCCGCCTTCACGTAAGACACGGCCGTAATATACATGTCTGGGATCCTCTTCTTGCATTTCCTGGTACTGGATCTCGGCGGCGGCAGTCGTACCCTGGGGCACAGTCCCCCGCACCACCAAAGATAAATCGAAAAATGCGTTCAGAATGCGGGCGCTTAACCCCACTCTGGACAGCCGCCCCGGCGCATGGAAAACAGGCCGGCCAGGGCGCTGCCGCCAACGTTGAAAATCCAGAGGCCGCAATGGTTCCTGGACAAAACGCAGATACAATAGATGGTTACGCCGTAATTCATCAAACCGGCTCAGTTTTTCCAACGAGAGTGAGCCGACCGGGGCCACCAACTGCCTTTCCCCTTGCTCGTCCCGCTGCCACAAGCTGCATCGGGATACGTAACTATCCACAGCGCTGGGGAAAAATAACTCTCCCTGGGTATACCGGACAACCGGCTCAAACCGGCGCAGCAGTTCCAGGTCTGGTACCGTCATCGCTCCCCTTCCCGAAACTGCTCCTGCTTAAATGCCTGCTGCACATCTCTCTGGTTCAGATAAAACACCACGATAACGTTGACAGCCATCCCCAAATAATCTGGCAAATCATTAAAATAGCGCCAGATTTGGGTAGCCATGGTTATGCCTGTAGTAATCATAACCAACAGCCAGGCCCAGTGGCGCATTTGCCACAAGCCTATCACCAGCACAATCTGAAAAATGGCAAAGGTAATCAATATGCCGCCAATAATCCGTTCGTCTGACGCGATGAAGTCTGCGCCAAATACGAAATAAGTTCTGATGACCGTAGCGATATTGGGGTCGGCAAAAATGAAAAAATCCACGAGAGGCAAAATACCAGCCAAAAGATGAAGAAAAATAATAGCCTTGATACCAAACGGCCGATCTTTTGTTTTAGCAGTTGTTTCCATCCCTTTGTCCTCGAAGCGGTACGGCCGTAATTATACCCTGCTCTACAAATTTTTCGATCTGCACCATTGACCAACACGATTAGATTCATTATACTCTGTTATTGCTATTGCAAAAATTTGCAATAAGGAGATATTTTTGTGAGTCACGACATGCCCTTAATTTCGGCCCGCTTGCGGCAGGCCGGCTTTCGGGTAACACCCCAGCGCCAACTCATTCTGGATGCAGTCTGTAAATTGGGCGGACACGTTACGCCGGAAGCAGTCTATAAGCAGGTACACTCGATTACGCCGGCCATCAACCGGGCTACGGTGTATCGCACCCTCCACTTTCTGACGGAACAACAAATTTTGGCAGAGATGGCCCTGCCTAACGGACGTACCGGGTACGAGATTGCCGGCGAAACGCCGCATCACCATCTGGTTTGCCGCCAGTGCGGCGGCGCTGTGGAGATTGAGGACGGGATGATACGGCCGTTGGCCGAAGAGATAGAAGCGCAATACAACTTTACTCTGGATATGCGCCACGTGACTTTTTTGGGTTTGTGCGCCGAGTGCCGGGAAGAAAAATAAACTGAAAGGAGCAAAAATGAAACGAATCCTGTTTTGGCTGTTATTCTTAACTGTTGTTTTAGCCGCGTGCGGCAGTGCGGCGGAGACGGATGAGGCGGACGGTCGTCTCCGGGTCATCTCCACCGTCTCCCCCATCACCAACATTGTATACAACATCGGCGGGGAGAAGATTGAGTTATCGGGGATTGTGCCGGAAGGGACGAACTCGCACACGTTTGAACCGGCCCCGTCTACGGCCGTCAAGCTGTCCGAAGCGGACCTCATCTTCATCAACGGCCTCAATCTGGAACTGCCCAGCCTGAAAATGGCCCAAGCCAACCTGAAGGATGGCGCGGAAATTGTCCTGTTGGGCGAGCAAACCATCACCCCGGATGATTACGTTTACGACTTTTCCTTCCCCAAAGAGGCGCGCAACCCCAATCCCCATTTATGGACAAACCCGATCCTGGCCCTGAGATACGCCGAAATTGTGCGGGACAGGCTGATAAAGCGTGACCCGGCCAACGCGGATTACTACAAGGCCAACTACGACGCCTTTACCCAGCGCATCAACGATCTGGACGAAGCGATCCGGGCCACAACGGCCAGCATTCCGGAAAACAACCGCAAACTGCTCACCTACCACGACTCCTTCGCCTATTTTGCGCCCCGCTACGGCTACACCATCATTGGCGCCATCCAGCCGGCCGATTTTTCCCAGCCATCGGCCCAGGAAATGGCCGCGCTGATTGACCAGTTGAAAGCGGAGGGTGTACCTGCTATTTTTGGTTCGGAGGTATTCCCCTCGCCGGTGCTGGATCAGATTGGCCGGGAAGCGGGCGTCTCTTACGTGGATACGCTGCGGGATGACGACTTGCCGGGCGAACCGGGCGAGGCGAATCATTCTTACCTGGGCCTGATGGTGTACGACCTGCAAATCATGGCCAAAGCTCTGGGCGGCGACCCCTCGCTGATGGACAGCGTAGACGTGAGCAACGTACCGGGATCGGATACGGCCGTAGAGCAGGAACAGTAGCTTGACAAGGTGACCAGGTGACAGGGTAAATTACTCAATTACCAGTTACCCAGTTGCCCCATTACTATGAAACCCCTGATTGAATTACAAAACGTCACCTTCGGCTACGGGGCGACGCCGGTGTTGCGGCAGATTGACCTGCACCTGCATCCGGGGCAGTTTGTGGCGTTAGTGGGGCCGAGCGGGGCGGGGAAGACAACACTGCTGAAGTTGATGTTGGGCTTGCTACGGCCGTCGGTCGGCAGCCTCACCCGCCAATCCACCCTGCGTCTGGCCTACGTCCCCCAACTGGAAACGGTAGACTGGAACTTCCCCGTGACCGCCGAGCAAGTAGTGCTGATGGGGCTGACCCAACAGTCCGGCTGGCAGCCCTGGCCCCGCCGCGCTGAACGGCAGCACGCCCGTGACATTCTGGAGCAGCTAGGCATCGGCCATCTGGGGCAGCGGCACATCCGCGACCTGTCCGGCGGGCAGCAGCAGCGCATCTTCCTGGCCCGCGCTCTCATCGCCGAGCCGGAGCTGCTGGTGCTGGACGAACCGACTACCGGCGTAGACATGCGCAGCGCCGAAGACATTTTCCACTGGCTGGCCCACCTCAACCAGGCCGGCATGACCATCGTTCTCACCACCCACGACCTGAACATGGCGGCGGCGCACGCCCCCTGGATGGTCTGCCTCAACCAGCGCATCATCGCCCAGGGCACACCGGAAGCCATCCTGACCGAACCGATCCTCAGCGAGGCCTACCAGGGCGAAATGATGGTCATCCGCCAAAACGGGCTGGTTTTCGTCCAGCAAAAACCACACCCGCATACTTATAAAGAATTGATCCCGGAACCGGTGGCGGGCGGCGTGCCGGGGCATGGGTAGTGAATGTAAGTGGGTAATTGAGTCATTACCCCATTACTATGGAATTTTTACTAACTCCCTTCCAGTATGAATTTTTCCGCAATGGCACGCTGGCGGCCGTGTTGGTGGGCGCGTTGTGCGGGCTGATTGGCGTGTACATTGTACTGCGGGGGATGAGCTATATCGGACACGGATTGTCGCATGCTATTTTTGGCGGAGCGGTGATTGCTTACGTCATGCAGTGGAATTTCTACATCGGGGCCGGGTTGTGGGGCTTTTTGGCCGCCCTGCTCATCAACCAAACCGTGCGCCGCACCCGCATCAATGCGGACGCAGCGATTGGCGTAATTACGACGGCCAGTTTTGCCATCGGTGTGGCTCTTATTTCCCGCTACCGCCGCTTTACCCAATCATTTGACGCCGCCCTGTTTGGCAACATTTTAGGGGTGACGCAGAAGGACGTGCTGGTGATTGCCGCCGTTACCCTGCTGGTATTTATTGTGATCCTCTTCCTATATAAGCAACTGCTGTTTACCACGTTTGACAGCGAAGTAGCTCAGGTGTACGGTATTTCTACCGCCTGGGTGGACACCTGGTTTGCTCTGCTGTTGGCGGCGGCAATTATCGTCTCTATGCAGGTGCTGGGCGTAACCATGATTGCCGCGGCGCTGGTCATCCCGGCCATCACGGCCCGCCTGCTGACGGATAGTTTCCACCGCATGATTGTCATCTCCACCGGGCTGGGCGCGTTAACGGGACTGATAGGTATGTACCTGAGTTTTTACGTGGACGTGTCCAGCGGGGCCACCATTGTCCTGGTGCAGGCCACCCTTTTCGGGCTGGCTTTGCTCTGGTCATCGTGGCGGCACAGAAACGGCCGTCTCCTGCATACCCACGTGTGACGTGTTGCGTGATGCGTGGTACTCTTGATGCAAAACGGACTTTATTCGCAAAATTCGCGTCACACACATAAACGTTAACATTGTCATTCCGAGAAACAGAGGCATCTTGCGGCACGGTACGGGACAAGACGAAAGATTCCTCACTGCATTCGGACAACAGTGTTTTGCGGTAGTAACCGTTCACTCTCCCGTCTCGTTCCCACGTTCTACGTGGGAATGCCCACCCGGACGCTCTGCGTCCACGCGACGCGGAGCGTCTGGCAAGAGCATTCTACGCGAAGCGTGGAACGAGGGAGGTGAACGAGGGGGGTGAACGCTTACTTGCGGTATGACGCGGTACGCAATACACAACAGAGGAGTGATTCATGCCTGAAGCCCAAACCATCGCCTTATTTGTCACTTGTATGGTGGATCAGATCATGCCGGAAGTAGGGGTGGCTACGGTGCG
>JALUPA010000183.1:0-289 GCA_027054335.1 Ardenticatenaceae bacterium | reverse complement strand
GGGCAAACCTGCTGCGGACAGCCTTTTTATAACAGCGGCTTCCAAAAAGAGGCGGCTAACCTGGCCCGGCGCACCATTGAAATTCTGGAGCCATATGAGGTAATTGTCCTCCCCGGCGGCTCCTGCACCACGATGATTCGCCTGGAGTACGTCCATTTGCTGACGGATGAACCGGATTGGCTGCGCCGGGCAAAGAAGCTGGCAGCCAAAACGTTTGAGTTGAGCCAGTTTTTGACGCGGGAAGGGGCGGCACTGCGCGGAAAGGCTGCCGCTCCCCCCATTACCTACC
>JALUPA010000182.1 GCA_027054335.1 Ardenticatenaceae bacterium | reverse complement strand
ATCGCCCTACAATGGGCCAAACAAAGACCATGCACCAAAGATTGAACCAATCTTGGTCTGCATCAGGCGAATACCGGCTCGCCATACATTTGCTGGCCCAGTTCCGTCAGCATGTCCAGCCCTTGCACCTCGTAGGGCAGCAAGGGGATGGCGAGTATCGGCGTGTCGAAGCGCTGCTGAATGTCTGCCAGGTAGCGGGCCTGCATGGCACGGCGGGCCTGGGTGAATGGCGTATTTGCTTGCTCGGCCGGGATGATGAAATTGGCAACCGCTAGTCCGGTAGGAATATCGAGGGCAGCCAGCTCCTGACTGGCGCGGTACGCTTCGATGATGGGCGTGGATTCCGGGTACATGACAAACGCGAAGGTGCTGCGCTTTGGGTCGCGCATCATGTCGATCACGTCGCCGAAGCGCTGTTTGGCTACGTCATCGGCGGCGGCCGTATCCACCGAGGCAAATACCTTCACGTCCAACTGCTTGCTCCACTCCAGCGGCAGTTCCAGCATACGCAAGGTGTGGCCGGTGGGCGCTGTGTCAAACACAACCGCTTCCCAATCCCCGGCGGAGGCAAATTCGATGAAACGGTCAAAGGCGGCGATTTCTTCGGTGCAGGGGGAATCTAATTCTTCGGCCATCACTTTAACGGCCGTTTCCGGGCGGCCGCGCTGCCGGGCGTCATCCAGAATGCGTTTTTTGTAGACGGCGGCCGTCGCTTTGGGGTCAATCTTCACGGCCCACAGATGGGGTAAGCCAGCCAACGGTGCCGGATCGTCTCCCACCGGTTCGCCCAAAACGCTGCCCAGGTGCGCGGCGGGGTCGGTGGTGAGGAGCAAGGTTTTGTACCCCTGCCGGGCCAGCCAGACGGCCGTCGCGCATGAAGCCACTGTTTTACCCACACCGCCCTTACCGGCAAAGAACAAGGTACGCCGGCGGCCGTTCGGCGTAATGCGCGGCATCAATTCCGCCGGGTCGGTTAGTTGGATTGGGGGCTGGGAGATGGGGGTACGGCCGTTTGCCTTAAAATCAACCGCCTCTTCCCCGTTCAGCAAACCGGCCACCAATCGCAGCCGATCAATCCCATTAATCTCGCCATCCAGCAGGAACATTTGCCGCGCCGGATAGGGCATCTCCCGCTCGATTTGGACCAGATAACCGGCCTGCATCTCGGCGCGGGCGGCAAAAAGCGGATTGGCGGTCGCTTCCGGAGGGATGACGCCGTTGATGATTAACTCGTGGGTGTGGATTTCCAGCTTGCCCAGTTCGGCAATCGCCCGCTGCGTTTCCGCAATGGCGATGGCTTCCGGGTGCAGCACAAAGGTGAAGTGCGTGCGCGACTCATCCCGCAGTAAGGCCAGCGCTCGCTCGTATTTTTGTTTGGCGCTTTGAATGGCGGCCGCCGGGCCGATGCAGGTTTGCCCGCTGCCCTGTTCGGCCGTGCTGATGGTATCGGCCCATTCGGCCGGCAGTTCCAGCAGGCGGATGGTGTGGCCGGTGGGGGCCGTGTCGAAAACGATCACGTCAAACGAAACTGGCTGGTCGGCTTCATTGTCCAGCACCAGGAAGTCGGTAAAGCGGTCAAAGGCGGCTACTTCGGCCGTGCAGGGGCCGCTCATCTGCTCGTCAATTACCGCCACCATTTGCGGCGGGAAGACGGCGCGGATAGGGGCCAGGGCGCGTTCTTTGTATTCGTCGGTAGCCTGGTCGGGGTCAATTTCCATCGCCCACAGGTTGGCAATGCCTTCCAGCGGGGTGATGTGGTGGCCGATGGGCTGCTCGAAAACGTCGGCCAGATTGGCGGCCGGGTCGGTGGTGATGATCAGGGTGCGTTGTCCGGCGTCGGCGTGGCGCACGGCCGTAGCGCAGGCCATGCTGGTTTTGCCCACGCCGCCTTTGCCGGAGAGGAAGATGAATTGAGGGGTCATGTAGTTTCCTTTTCAGATACTCGCGCAGAGGCGCAAAGGCGCAGAGATTTTTTGTCTTGGCGTCTTTGCGTCTTGGCGAGAGATTCCATGTTTGCCGTATTCTCTTATTGTCTAATTTTTGCCCGGATTTCGGCCAGGGTGGGGTAGACGCCGCTTTTGATGATTTGACCGTGTACGGCCGTAATCGGCAGCGCTTCCATCTGTTTTTCCCGTACCAGGCGCATCACGTCGTTGTTGTTCATAAATTTGTGCGGATGGCTGGTCATCTGGTATCGCTCCACGGAAACGCCTTCTGCCTGGAGGTCCAGGATCATCTCGCTTACGTCCAGCAACGTTTGGTCCAGTTCCGGGCCGCACAGGCCGGTGGGGCAGCACATGGGGGGATCAAATAGTTCAACGACGGCCGTATCGGGGGAAACGGCCGTGGTGGGTGCATCTGGAAATAAAGAAATCGAGTCAGTCATAATCAGGTAATCTCCTGCGAAAATGTAAGTCGATTTGCCAAATCGACCTACGGATTTTCATTCATTGTGGTGCGCCGTGGCGCGTGTTATTTTCACTGTATTTCAAATAATTTTGAACTAATCCCGCAAAAAAATCAGGCAACGGCGATGGCGTCCGCGGGAACAACGGAACCCTGCGGACCACAGGTGGGGCGGCGTGGCTGAATACGATTTACATCAAAAAATGCGCTGAAATTATAGTTTAACGCCGTCATTGCTTCTTCATTGATGGAAAAGTAAATCCAGCGGGCGTCCACCGCGTCCCGTTCCACCTCCACCAGCCCCATGTCGCGCAGAATACTCATGTGATGGGAAATCAGATTGGGCGGCATGTCCAAAGCCTCGCCCAGCTCGCAGTTACAATGGACGCCTTCCATCAGCAGGTGGATGATTTGCAAGCGTTTGGGATTTGCCAGCGCCTTGAGCTGCCGGGTTAGGTCTTCAATGGTTACGGGGGTAGAATTTAACATCATTATTTGTTTGCACAATTAGTTCAAATTTATTTGAACTATATCCAGAAAACAGGAATTGTCAAGAGCGATTCACCGGAAAAATGGCGCTCGCGCAGCTTAGCCGATGGCCGGCGCTTCAATAATTATGCCCTGCAAGATGGCTAACTGATCGGCGTATTCCGGCGTGAAGAGGGGCGGACAGTCGGCCAGGTTTTTTTGCCCGGCGATCAATTTGAGGGCGAAGGTATAGCAAGTAGGTTCGCCGCACTGCTTGCAGTTGGTGTGGGGGAGCAGTTTGTAAACGGCCAACGGTGTAGGGCGTTGGTGAGCCTCGAAGTCCGGCGTGATTTCAGCGCGGCGTTCCCAGGTGCGATTGACCAGTTTGACCAGGCCGTCCAGTTCTTTGATGGCGGCGTCCCGGTCTTTTACGTTACTGGTGGCAATTTCGTAGGACTGAAAGGCGATTTTGTGACCGCTTTTGGTCCAGGTAAGGGCGTTGGCTTCTTGGAGATAGACAGCGCCGCGCAGGGTGGCGTTGAGATAGGGCAGGACGTCGGAGATGTCTATGGTGAGGCGGGCAATGGCGGAGAAACGCTCAGCGCCTGGTTCGCAGGACGGGGTGAAAACGTCTAAATCGTATTTTTCGATTAACATGGTTCCCTCCAAACGTGAAACGTGATGCGTGATTTTCTCTGGATACGTATTACGCATCACGCATCACGGGCTTGTCAACCCCCGGAGTTCCCAAAGAGCCCAATATTTTAGGCGACGATGGTTAAACGGCCGTCTGCCTGAATCCCTTGGGTCACTGTGTTGGCGACTGTGCCCCATTTCACTGCCAATCGGTACAGTTCTTCCAGTTTTTCCGGCGGTTCGGGGCTGGAGAGGATGAGGTTGTACTGGACGTGGGTGAGGAGCGGGGGATTGTCCTGGCGCACGGCCGTAAATTCCACCCTCGCCTCATCAATTTGCAGCCGCATTTTGGCGGCGATGGCGTTGATGTTGGTCAGAAGGCAGGTTCCCAGCGCCGCCAGCAGCGTTTCGGCCGCGTTGAAACCGGCCGCGCCATCCCCTTTCTTCACGTTTAGCGTTAGTTCGTGGCCGCGGGCGCGGGCAACGGCGCGGTTTTCGTCTTGCCGGACCACCGTGACGGCATAATTCATGGATGCTTTTGGCTGTTGTTCTCCCATTGACTGGTTTCCTCCAATATCTTTTGGGCGCAATTTCAATACATTTTGCTAAAGCAGTCTAAAGGTGAATATCTTTAGCCCCACCGCCTTTTAAGCGATCCACCAGGCCTAATAATCCGCCTTCCAGATACCGGGCCTGAAAACCCTGGCTGGTTAAATAGGTGTAGGCCATGCCGGAACGTTCTGTATGGGGGCAGGCGATGACCAGCAGTTTGTCTTTGGGTAGTTCGTCTAATCGTTCGGGCAGTTCGGGCGCTGGGATTTTTAGTCCGAAATTCATTTGCCAGACGGCCGTTTCCGTGGGGACGCGCACATCTACAAATTCGGCCGTGCCTTCATTGTACGCCTTGATAAACGCATTGGCGGAAATCCGGGCGTTATTCATCGCTTTGGGGGTGATGTTCCGGGCAAAATCATTCATAAAAGTTGACATAACATCTCTCCTAATCGATTAATTCAGCCATGTAATCGCGGGCCGTATCGCCGCGCAAAATGTTGGCCACGCCTAACATCCCATCGGTTAGATAACGCGCATGATACCCCTCCATCGTTAAAAACAGCCGGGCAATTTCAGCGCGATCAGCGTGGGGACACATGGTGACAATCGTCTTGTCGGCGTCCAGTTCATCCAGGCGGTTGGGTAGTTCATTCAGGGGAATGTGCTGCCCAAAGCCAAGCTGCCAGGCCGTCTGTTCTTCAGCAAAACGGATGTCCACAAGCTGCGCTTTGCCTTCCTGGTAAAGTCGCAGCGCTTCCGGGGCCTGAATCTTCATGGCCCGGCGTTCGTCGTAATCAAAGCTGGTTAAATATTCGGCAAAATCTTTTTTAATCATTTTGTTCTCCATTGTTTTGATGTTAAAGCAAGCCCCAAACCATCTTGACGCCAATAACCAGGAGCAAAACGCCAAACATCTGTTTGAGCTGGCGCGGTTTCATGCGGGTGGTCATCACGTGCGCCCCCGCCTGAGAGCCGATGACGACAGCTATTCCCAGGGTAATCATTAAGGTCCAATCCACATGTCCCACAGCCAGATGACCAAAAAAGCCGGTAAATGAGGAAAAGACGACAGTGAAGGCGGAAGTAGCCGCGGCAATTTTAGTCGGATAGCCCATGACCATGAGCAAGGGCACAATGAGAACGCCGCCGCCAATGCCCAGCATCCCGGCAATGAAGCCGATGCCCATCCCCCACGCCGCCCCCCACATCGCCCGCTGCCGCGCCGTGC
>JALUPA010000181.1 GCA_027054335.1 Ardenticatenaceae bacterium | reverse complement strand
AAAAAGGAAAAAACGTATGAGGGTTCGCTGCCACTATTTACCTATGGTCTGGTAGTGGCGGCAATCATCGCCACATACGCTCTGCTTTCCGGCGCGTTGACTTTTGTGCCCGCCTTGCTGGCTTCGTTAAACCTGATGGAAGTTGGCCCGGCCTATTACCGCAATTTGTTTTGGGGATTTGGGCATACGGCCCAACAGATTAACCTGGCCGCCATGGTATCCATCTGGTATGCACTGGCCCAGATAACGGTAGGGGCCGTACCGGTAAACGAAAAGTTTTCCCGTTTCGCTTTCATCCTGTACCTTTTGGCTATCAACTTAGGGTCAGCGCATCACTTATTGGTTGATCCCGGTTACAGCTTTGCCTGGAAGACGTTTAATACTTCTTACATCATGTATTTGGCTGTTTTGGGCAGCCTGATTCACGCCTTCTCCATTCCGGCGGCCGTAGAAGTAGCTCAACGGCGCAAGGGGTTCACCAACGGGTTGTTTGGCTGGCTGCGTAAAGCACCCTGGAAGGAACCGGGATTTTCGGCGTTAGTTGTTTCCATGATGATTTTCGGCTGGATTGGCGGCGTTACCGGCGTCACTATCGGTACGGAACAGATCAATATGACAGCGCATAATACCATGCGTTTGCCGGGTCATTTCCACGCTACGGTGGTAGCCGGTACGACGTTGGCCTTTATGGGGATTACCTATTACCTCATCCCGCTCATCTTCCGCAAACCGGTAAAGTTTAAGAAAGTAGCTTCCTGGCAGCCATACGTGTTTGGCGGCGGCATGTTTATCGCATCTATTGCTATGATTGCTGCTGGTTTGATGGGTGCGCCGCGCCGCTCCTGGCAAATTAATCTGGCTGAATTTCCCGGCGCCACGGGACTGATGTTTGCTATTGTCGCCCTGGGCGCGACGATTGCCGTCATTGGCGGCCTGATGTTCTTGCTGGTGGTATTGGCTTCAGTCTTTACGGGTAAGCAGGAAGACGCCAACCGCCTGACGCTGCTGATGAAACAGGAAAATCCGCTGGTGGAGGATGCGCTGTCTAACGTAGGCAAGGAAGCAACCGGGAAATTCGCTCCCAGCGGTACGTTGGTTATCGTGTTTGTTTTCCTGATGTTCTTTGTCGTGTATTACTTCAGCAACTGGTGGCTGTTAGGTAGAGCCTGGATTATCAGGTAATCTTCAAGGTGACAGTCACTTTCAAAGTGACTGTCACCTTGTTTTTTGAAATGTGGGCTGCCGTTTTACTGGGCTTTACGGGTAGTTTGGGCCATTGTATTGGCATGTGCAGTGGTGTGTCGCTGCTTCTGAGCCGGCGAGGGCAGGCGCGGGGGTGGCGCGTTTTGTTTTTGCATCTGGGCCGGGTGACGACGTACAGTTTGCTGGGGGCTGTGGCCGGGGGAATTGGTTATTCACTGATTACAGTGCTGAGTTACTGTTTGACGCCGTTAACCGGCGGACAGCAGGGTGGGGGGAGCGGTTTGCCCGGTATTGTTTGGATTCAGGGGGCGTTGGCTTTGTTTACAGCCGTACTCGCCGTATACATGGCTTTGTCTCTCATCGGCCGTTTGCCTTCCCCGGAATTGCTTTTGGCGGGCTTGACCCGCCGTTGGGGACAATGGATGCGCCGCGCCGCGTCAGGCGGGCCGCCGGCAGCTTCTGGCGGCGTCTTCACTTTATACGGCCTGGGTATGTTGTGGGGGCTGCTCCCCTGCGGTCTGGTCATGGCTGCGCTGGTGGCTGCCGCAGCCAGCGGATCGCCCCAAAATGGCGCGTTGACCATGCTGGCTTTTGGCTTGGGCACGTGGCCGGTGACGGTGGGTATAAGTCTGGCTGCCCGATTAAAAGGAAAGGACGCGCGGCAGTTGGCCCGACCGCAGTTCCGTTACGCCGCTTCTATTCTGATTCTGCTCTTTGGGGCGCAAATGGCCCTGCGCGGCCTGGCTGCCTGGGGCTGGGTAGGCCATTATCATTTGGGGAGCGTGATGTTGTGGTAATGGTGGCTGGTGGTTAGTGGCTGGTGGTTTGTACCAATCACCAACTGCCAGCCACCAATAAAAAACCCTATGGAAACTTGCACTCTTTGCGGTTTAAGTACGGCACATCCCCTGACCAATGAGGCGGGGGACGTTTTTTGTTGTCCAGCCTGCCTGGAAGTCAGTGGCTTGTTGGCGGAGCCGATTGAGGCGCAGGAGAAGGCCACGGCCGTATCCCCCAACACCGCCACCGAAACTACAGCCATCTCCCTGAGCGGCCTTTGGTGCCCTTCCTGCGCTTGGCTGATTAATGAACGACTGGATCGCTCTCCTGGCATCCAGACGGCCGAAGTCAACTTCATTCGCCGTGAAGCCCTGGTCACTTATGATCCGGAGCGGACCGATCCGCGGCGCATTGCCCGCCAGATTAAAAAATTCGGTTACGGAGCGCGTCTGGAAGACGACAATCCCTACAATGAGGAAGAAGCGGAATGGACCAGGCTGCTCGTCAGCGGCGTCCTGGTCATGCACATCATGTTCATCAGCTTCATGCTCTACTTCCGGGAATGGACGGGCCGGGCCACGCCAGAGACGGAATGGCTGGCCGACATTTTCCGACTGATGATTGCCGCCTTCAGCGTACCGGTTATCCTGATTATAGGCTTACCTATTTTGCGCGCCGGACTGGCCAGCCTGATACGGGGCCGTCCCAACACCCACACCCTCATTGCTATTGGTTCCTTTGCTGCTTTTGCCCTGTCGGTACGTAATTTAGCGGCAGAACAGGGGGACGTTTACTTTGACACGGCTGCCATCCTGTTGTTCCTCGTCGCTATCGGCCATTGGCTGGAACTGCGGGCGCAAAAGGTCAGCGGGGAGGCGGTGGAGCGGCTTTGGCGGCGAATTCCGCTGGAAGCTACCTGGCTTACGCCACAGGGTTGGCGGCGTACTTCGGCGGAGCAGATTCCTTTGGGGGCGCGGGTGCGGGTGCGTCCCGGCGAACGTTTTCCGGTGGATGGGTTGGTGGCCACAGGGGAAGGGGATGTGGACGAAAGCGTGGTGACGGGGGAACCGGACCCGGTGGCGCGGTGGGAAGGGGATGCGGTATTGGCCGGGACGATGAATCTGGACGGTGGTTTTGAGGTGATTGCTACGGCCGTAGGGCCTCAAACCGTCGTGGGGCAGATCGGACAGCTGCTGCATCAGGCGATGTGGCAGCGCGCTCCCGTGGAGCGGCAGGCTGATAAGTTGGCCGCCTGGCTGGTTCCCCTGGCCGTCATCTTGGCCCTGGCCACCTTTGCCTTCTGGACGTGGCAGGATAGCATGGATATCGGCCTGATTCACGCTTTAGCTGTGCTGCTTATTGCCTGTCCCTGCGCGTTAGGCATTGCTACGCCGCTGACGTTATGGGTGGGACTGGGCCGGGCCACGCGCTCCGGCGTCATCCTGCGTTATACCGGCGTGCTGGAGCAGTTGGCGGAAACGAGTCAAATCTATTTTGATAAGACGGGTACGCTGACCAAACGCCCAATCCGCCTGCAAGAAGTGGCGGTAGACGGCGTGGCTGAGGCTGATTTTCTAATGAGAGCTGCGGCTATAGAAGCGATGTCAGAGCACCCGTTGGGGCAAGCGATAGCTGCCGGGGCGGAGAAACAGTTGGGTGAAGGCGTGCTGTCGCCGCACGCCGAACATTTTCGGGCATTTCCTGGCCAGGGGGTTTGTGGCGTCGTGGCCGGGGATGAGGTCTGGATTGGCAATCACCGTCTGATGGAGCAGCAGGGGTTGGAGATGCCAGAGGGTTTGGCGGATACGGCCGTATCCTGGCAAAACGATGGCCTGACTGTAGCGTATGCGGGCTGGAACGGGCGGGTGCGGGGCCTCCTGGGTCTGGGCGAAACAGCCCGCGCCGAAGCCGGAGAAACCATTGCCGACCTGCAAAAACTGAACGTAACTGTTACCATTCTTACCGGCGACAGCGCGGCAGCCGGGCGGCGTTGGCAAGACATTTTAGGCGTGCCTGTTTACGCCGAACAGCAGCCAGAAGACAAAGTCAACCGCCTGAAAACTGTGGGAAAAGAGGCTGCCATGGTAGGAGATGGCATTAACGACGGTCCGGCGCTGGCAGCCGCTTCCGTGGGTATTGCTGTGCGCCAGGGAACAGATGTGGCCCAATCGGCCGCTGCCGTCATTCTGCTGCACGACGATTTGCGCGCCGTGCCCTGGCTAATGGCCCTTTCCCGCGTGGCCATGCGTAAAGTGCGGCAAAATCTGGCCTGGGCCATCGGTTACAACGCCATTGGCTTGGTTTTGGCTGTCAGCGGCCTTTTGCAGCCTTCATTGGCCGCCTTGCTCATGGTGTTCAGCAGTGTTATCGTCACCACCAATGCTCTCCGTCTGCGAAACACTGATCTG
Organism: Ardenticatenaceae bacterium; assembly: GCA_027054335.1. Lineage (GTDB taxonomy): Bacteria > Chloroflexota > Anaerolineae > Promineifilales > Promineifilaceae > JAJRTP01. The sequence goes on along the minus strand of JALUPA010000181.1, from coordinate 913 downwards.
GGCAGTTTGTCTTTTGAGGAAATAGAAGAAACAGAAGAAACAGAGGAAGAAGAAAATATGGGAGATCGGAGATTGGAGATTGGAGACTACGCTCAATTGCCAATTTCTAATCTCTAATCTCTCCCCCCTAATTATGACTAGACAACGAAAAGTATATGCACGCCGTCGCCTCTTGCGCGGTTTGGAAAAATTGCAGGCGTTTGTAGACCGGCTGGTGGATCGGGTGACAACGGTAGGGGCGAAAGCTGCGCCGTACAATCCTTTTTACCACTTGGGTACCCTGACCATTTTTCTCCTGGTTATTTTGATTGTTACCGGTATTTATCTGACGGTTTTTTACCGGCCGGGCAGTGACCGGGCTTACCTGAGCGTTTTGGGTATGGACAATACCTGGCTGGGATCGCTGATACGCACGGTTCACCGGTACGCCTCAGACGCCATCATTATTGTAGTCTTTCTGCACGCCTGGAAAATGCTCATCAGCGACCGCTTTTGGGGCGGTCGTTGGCTGGCCTGGGTCTCCGGTTGGCTGATGGTGGTAACTATCTGGATCATGGGGCTGATGGGGTTCTGGCTGGTATGGGACCAGACAGCGCAATGGCTGACGGAGTATTTTCTGGGGCTGGCGCAAGGCCCGTTTGCTTATTCCCTCCTGGCCGGTACAGACCTGGCGGCTTCCACGTATGCCTTGTTTGTTATTATTCTCTTTTTGCATATTTTTATCCCGCCGATTATTTTGGGTTTTGTCCTCATTCACGTCTTGCGCCTGTCCCGCTCCCGCTACTGGTCGCCCCGCTGGTTGATGATTGCTGCCACTGTTGTTTTGGTGCTGTTGGCAATTTTGCGTCCCGCACCGCTGGATTTACCGGCGAATCTGGACAGGCTTATCACAGAAATCCAACTGGATTGGCTC
>JALUPA010000180.1 GCA_027054335.1 Ardenticatenaceae bacterium | reverse complement strand
TTTACTCTCTGTTTTTAAAAGATGGATTTGTGTTACTGAGGATAGTCGCCGTTTGTTAGATTTTCCTCAACATTGCGATAGAGTTTCATTTGAATTTTGTCTACCGCGATTTATTGAGAAGATACCTTCATCCCCATATATGGGTACACCCCCTGAGTTCCCAATGAACCAATTTTAGTCGAGTATAATTTAGATAATCCGCGCAATCCGCGGCTTTTTTCGGTAAAGTCCCCATTTTACCTTCATTATAACGGATAAAGCGTTGTGATTTACAGAAATTAGTGCCAAAATGGTTTATAATCCCGTTATGACTATAGAAAAAATTAACCGGTACGAAATCAAACGAGAAATAGGGCGGGGCGGCATGGCGACAGTTTACGAGGCGTATGATCCCCGCTTTGAGCGCCCCGTGGCCGTAAAAGCCCTGCCCCGCGAATTTTTGCACGACCCGGAGTTTCGGGCGCGCTTTGAAAGGGAAGCCCGCACTATCGCCCAGTTGGAACATCCTGCTATTGTGCCTGTGTATGATTTCGGCGAGGATGACGGCCGTCCCTTTCTGGTAATGCGCCTGATGACGGGCGGTGATTTGTCCGACCGGCTGGCGGACGGACCATTGTCTGTGGAAGAAACGGCCGTTATCCTGAAGCGGCTGGGTTCTGCTCTGGATGCTGCCCACAGTCAGGGCGTCGTCCACCGTGACCTGAAGCCGGGCAACATTCTCTTCGACCAATACGGGGACGCTTATCTGGCTGATTTTGGCATTGCCCACATCGCTTCTTCCACCCAGGCCCTTACCGCCAGCGGCAGTCTGGTGGGTACGCCTACCTACATGAGTCCGGAGCAGGTGTATGGCGACAAGGAGTTGGACGGCCGTTCTGACATTTACGCCCTCGGCGTCATCCTTTTCCAGATGCTCACCGGGCATACGCCTTACGACGCCGACACGCCGGCCCGCGTGATGATGAAGCACATCATGGACCCCGTGCCGCCTCTCAGCGATGTACGTCCTGATCTGCCGCCAGAATTTGACGAAATTATCCATAAAGCGATGGCTAAGGAACGGGAGGAACGCTACTCTACCGGTAAAGACCTTTCTGCTGATTTGAGCATTGCTACCCAAAGCACGCAAAAATCCGATCTTCAAGCGGAATTGACGGCCGTACAGGTAGATTTGCAGCAGGATGTGGCGGATACGGCCGTGGCCGCACCGCCGCCTGTCGCACCGCCGCCACCTTCGCCACCGACAACCGGTTCTGCTGTCTGGATACCGACGTCAGCGTCTTCTCGGAGTGGCGCTATTCCTGTATGGGTATGGGGGCTGCTGGCTTTGCTGCTGATTTTCTGCCTGGCTGCGACGGCTGGCGTTGCTTACCTGGCCTTGAATTTTGCAGAGGAGGATGGATTGGTGGTGGTTGCAGATACGGCCGTGCCCGAAGATACCGCTCGGCAGGATGAAATTGCCAGCAGAGAGGCAGAACTGGCTCTGGCTGCTGCCACTGAACCGGCTACCGCAGCGCCCACAGCCACACCTCTACCTACCGTCGTGCCTGAAACGGAATCTGAGGTCGAGGCCGAACCAGATTTAGCGGCTACCCGTGAGAGTGTTGCCGCCACCCGCAGCAGTCTTGATGCCACCAGAGAAGCCAAAGAGGAAATATCTGACCTCGAAGAGATCGACGTCCGCTACCTTAACGACGACCTCGACCCCATTTATGGCCCTGATAGCGGCGCCATTCCCCACGAAGAGGATGACACCATCGAACTGGTCTTTGCCGCTCCCTCCCCGCAAAATTTTATGGCCAGCGTCTACGTGGGCAGCCCGTACAGTGAGGCAGAAGGCAGTTGGGATTTTGGCTACCTATTCCGTCAGGCTGACGTGGATGACGAAATGCGTCTGGTCGTTGTCTCCGATGGCTATTGGAGCCTGAATGACCGTCTGCCAGACGAAGACAACATCTTGCAAGAAGGGGATGTGAGTGATCTGCTGGACACAGACCCGGATTACTATAACCTGTTTGAACTGATCGCCCTGGAGGACACAGGCTACTTTTTCCTCAACGGCGCATATGTAGACACACTTGATCTCACGGATCGGACGAGTGCCGGTGATTTTGCCTTGGGGACCGGTTTTTACAGCGATGATGAGCAGGAAGGTGCGGCGACGCCTTACGATGAATACACGCTTTGGGAACTGGAGCCCATTTTTGGCCCGGAAAGCGGCCAACTGGAACACGTATTGGATGATCTGATCAAGCTGAGAACGGCCGATGTGGACGTAGCCGATTTTATTGGGGACGCTACCTTCATTAACCCCTTTTCGGCGGCCGAAAATGATTGGGACTTTGGCTTTGGCTTCCGCGATGATGAGGCTATTTACTGGCTGGTTATTGAATCCACCGGCGACTGGGCGTTGGTGGCCCGCGTGGATGGCCCGGACAGTGATGAAGATGTTCAGATTGGTACGGTAGACAACCTCAACCTGGGTGCGGATGAAGCAAACAGCCTGCGTCTGATTGCTTTAGGCGATACCGGCTACCTGTTCCTCAACGACGAATTTGTGGACACTCTGGATTTATCCGAGATTCAGACTTCCGGCGCAGTCAATGTCATCACTGCCTTCTACGCCGATCATGAACTGGAAGGAGCTGCTACTGCCTATGAGGATTTCATTATCTGGCCTTTGCCGTAAATAAAAAAGCCCCCGGCGCCGCAAAAGCACCGGGGACTCAAAATGGGCAGTTTACAAATTCTCAAAAATACCGGCCGCACCCATCCCCCCGCCAATACACATAGTAACCATACCGAACTGGGCGTCGCGCCGCTTCATTTCGTTGATGATCTGTACTGTCAGTTTAGCGCCTGTGGCTCCCAGCGGATGCCCCAAAGCGATGGCCCCGCCATTCACGTTGGTCTTTTCCTCATCCAGGCCCAATTCCCGAATGACGGCAACGGCTTGGGCGGCAAAAGCCTCATTTAGCTCAATTACATCCATGTCATCCGGGCTCATGCCGGTGCGTTTTAGCACACGCGGCACGGCCGCAACCGGGCCAATCCCCATGATTTCCGGGGGGACGCCGGCCACATTAAAGCTGACGAACTTCACCAGCGGTGTCAGACCCAGAGCTTCGGCTTTGCTGCGTTCCATGACGATAACGCCTGCCGCTCCATCACTCAAGGGGGAGGAGTTACCGGCTGTCACCGTGCCGTTTTGGCGGAAGACGGGGCGCAGTTTTGCCAGTTTTTCCAGCGTAGTGTCTGGCCGCACGTGTTCATCCTTGTCCAGAACAAACGTCTGCCGTTCCGGGCCGTTTGGCCCCGGCGTTACTTCTTCCACCTCAATAGGCAGAATTTCGTCCTGGAAGATGCCTTTTTCGTAAGCGGCCGTGGCCCGTTGGTGGCTGCGCAAGGCAAACTCATCCTGGGCCTGGCGGCTGACTTCAAATTGATCGGCTACGTTTTCGGCCGTCAGCCCCATGCCCATGTACGCTTCCGGCATATTTTCCACCAGATACGGGTTGGGATTGATGCGGAAGCCGGTCATGGGCACCAGGCTCATTGTTTCTGCGCCGCCGGCAATAATGATGTCAGCGCCGTTGGCGATGATGCGCTCGGCGGCCATGGCGATGGTTTGCAGGCCGCTGGAGCAGAAGCGGTTCACCGTCATGCCGGGCACGTCTACCGGCAGCCCGGCGCGCAGGGCGATGGAACGGCCGAAGTTCAGCCCCTGCGCTCCTTCCGGCATGGCGCAGCCGATAATCACGTCGTCAACCTCGGCCGGGTCCAGCGCCTCGGCCTTTTGCAATAAATCTTTAATCACCGCCGCAGCCATCTCGTCAGAGCGCCAGTTACGGGTCGTGCCCTTTTTGGATTTGCCTACGGCCGTGCGGGAAATCGCTACAATTACAGCTTCTCGTGTCATTTTATTTGTCCTTTTTGTAACTGGGTAATTGGGTAATTTAGTAATTAGGTGAATTACCCAATTGCTCAATTATCCAATCATCAATTCCGTAACGGCTTACCCGTTTGCAGCATGTGCATCATCCGGTCGCGCGTCTTTTGCTCGCCCATCAGGGAGACAAACGCCTCCCGCTCCAGGTCGAGAATGTACCACGGGTCCACCCAGGCGGGGGCGCTGATGTCGCCGCCACAGAGGACGTAAGCCAGCTTCCCGGCAATTTTGGCGTCATGTTCGCTGGCGTACCGGCCCCATTGCAGGGTTTTGACGCCCATTTGTAAAGCGTAATACGTATCCCGGCCGGCCGCGTAAATCTTTTCCACTTCCGGCGGCCGTACCCCGTCGGCAGCCAATTGCAAGACGCGCTGTTTGGCCAGCCAGAGCCGGTGATCGCTGTTCATGACGATGATGTCGTCGGGACGCAGGTAGCCCAGTTCCTTGTCTTCCCAGGCAGACGTGCCCACTTTGGCCAGAGCGATTTGCTCAAATACCTCTTGCATGACGGGCAGCACGTCGGCATTTTTGCTGCGCATGACGGGATTGACTTTGCGCCGCAGCAGCTCTTTGCAGCCGCCGCCGGCCGGAATGACGCCGACGCCCATCTCTACCAGCCCCATGTAGCTTTCGTGGGCGGCTACGGTTTCCCAACCGGCCATGGCCATTTCTGCGCCGCCGCCGAGCGCCATCTGATGAACGGCCGTAACCACCGGTTTAGGCGCGTGACGCAAGGCAAACGTCACCTGCTGCAAGCCGCGCACCATCTCGTGTAGTTCGTCCCATTTTCCCTGCGCGGCCAACGCTCCCACCAGGAAAATATTGGCCCCGACGGAGAAGTTGGCGCCGTCATTGCCAATTACCAGGCCGTCAAAATCGGTTTGCAGCCGTTCCAGAGCGATTTGGGCCATCTCGCCCATCGGCGGGTCTACAGCGTTCATCTTGGAATGGAACTCCAGCAGGGCCACGCCGTCGCCCATGTCGAAGATGGCTGCACTGTCATTACTGGCAACTTCCTTGCCGGCCGCCTGTAAATCCTTGATGAGGATAATTTTCTTGTCCACGGCCAGCGGTTGGTATGCTTTTGTGTTGAAGTCGTAGACACGGCCGTCGGCGTAGAAGCTGGTCTGCCCGGACGCCAGCATTTCCTTGACCCAATTGGCCACGTCGTACCCCAGGGCTTCCATTTTTTCGACCGTTTCCGCCACGCCCAGCATATCCCATAGTTCAAAGGGGCCGGCTTCGTGGGCAAAGCCCCAGCGCATGGCGTCGTCAATGTCGCTCAACTTATAGGCAATTTCCGGGGCGACGTAGGCGGCGTAGCTGAAGCCGAAGTAGAGAAGGTGGCGGCCGTATTCGGCGGCCCGGTCGTCAAAGGTGAGGAACTGGCGCAGTCGCTCACCCAAATCTGCAATTTTACGCACGGCGCCGATGGAGTCGAAACGCACTTTGGGTGACGGTTCGTATTCAAAGGTTTCCGTGTTCAGCGTCCAGAATTCCCGCTTGCCGTCCACCATGACTTTTTTGTAGAAGCCCTGGCCGCTTTTGTTGCCCAGCCAGCCGTTGTCCAGCATTTTTTGGATGACGGCCGTCATCTTAGGCTCCACCAATACCTCCCGATATTTGTCTTCCGGGATCAGTTCGTACAAATTCCGGTTGACGTGGCTCATCACGTCCAGCCCCACCAAATCCATCAGGCGGAAGGTGGCGGTTTTGGGGCGGCCGATTGTGGGGCCGGTGATGGCGTCCACTTCCGGCACGGTGTAGCCGTGTTCCAGGGCGTATTCGATGCCGTAGGAAGCGGCCACGGCAAAGAAGCGGTTGCCGATGAAGTTGGGCGTGTCCTTGCAGATGACCACACCCTTACCCAACACGTCCCGGCCAAACGTGACCATAAAGTCCAGCACATCCTTGTCTGTCTCGTCTGTGGGGATGATTTCCAGTAGTTTCAGGTAGCGGGGTGGGTTGAAGAAGTGGGTTCCCAGGAAGTGGGCTTTGAATTCGGCGGAACGGCCGTCGGCAATTTGATGGATGGGGATACCGGACGTGTTGCTGCTAATGATGCTGCCCGGTTTGCGTACCGCTTCAATCCGCTCCATCAACTGCTGCTTCGGTTCCAGTTGTTCAATAATCACCTCCACAATCCAGTCGCAGTCGGCAATCAGGTCAAAATCATCTTCCAGATTGCCCAACGTAATCAACTCCGCCCGATCCTGGCGGGCCAGATTGGCCGGTTTGGCCTTCTTCATCCGGTCAAACAAACTTTGCACAATCCGGTTGCGCGCTTTGGGGTCATTCTTCTCCGCCTCGCTCAAATCGGGCGGCACAATGTCCAGCAGCACCACCGGGATGCCGATATTGGCCAGATGCGCGGCAATCCCGCCGCCCATCGTTCCCGCGCCAATAACGGCTACTTTGTTAATGGAATAGCTCATAGGAATCTCTCCTTTTGTGGATGACAAGGCGACACGGTGACAGGGTGACAAGGTGATATTTTCTTCACAGCTTGTTTTTGCGTGCCCGTGTCGTAGGAATCTGGTCAAAAACCTCGTCTAAACTATAAGTTTCACCTTTAGCAATTTGCTTGTCGGCTTCTTTAATGCTTTCATAAAATCCAGGGATAGAAAGGAGTTTCCGCGTTTCCATTACGCTTTCATAATTTTCTTCAGCCAGGTTTGATTGCGCCACTTTCCATCTCCTGAGACAGTTATTGGTAATGTCACGATTTTTTTTTTGCCCATTTTTGAGAGACTACAACAGATTGAGAAAGAAACAGATAATTTTTTGGAGAAAATCTATTGCTTTTTCAAATCTGTTGTAGTCATAGCGAAAAAATCAGGACGTGCCCAGTTTTTATGGATAGTGTTCAGTTTGCATTCTCTACTGAACACTGATTACTGAAAACTGAACACTATTATTTCAACTCCCGGCGAGTGTAACCCAAAATGCTGCGGGCTACAATGAGCTGATTGATTTGTTTGGTGCCTTCGTAGATGTCGTTGATTTTGGCGTCGCGCATCCATTTTTCAGCCAGCCATTCGCGGGAGTAGCCGAGCGGGCCGAGCAGTTCTACCGCTTTCTGGGTGATCCAGGTGACGGACTCGCCAGCACGGAATTTGCACATACTGGCTTCCAGCCGGTTGCTTTCGCCATGAGCCATTTGGGCCGTGGCGCGCAGGGTAAGAAGCCAGGCCCCTTTGTGCCGCGCTTCCATTTCCATCAGGTCGCGCTCTACGGCCGTCAACTCATGCAGCGACTTTGTATAATCAACAACAATCCCTTCCTCCGCCAGTTTTTCTCTGGTGAACTCCAGCGCGGCGCGGGCGATGCCCATGGCGCTGGCAGCGACAGCCGGGCGGGAAGCGTCAAACGTCTTCATCGCCCCTTTGAAGCCCTTGTCGGTACGGCCGTTTTTGTGGCCGTTGCTGCCTTGTTTCTTCACAGCCGCTGCCCCCAGCAGGTTGTCGTAGGGGATGCGCACATTGTCGAAGTGGAGGGAGACGGTATCGCTGGCGCGGATGCCCAGTTTTGTCTCCTGTTTGGCAATGTGGACGCCGGGCGTATGCCCTTCCACCACAAACGATTTGATACCGGCGCGCCCCGCGTCCGGGTCTACGGTAGCCCAAACCACGCACAGCCCGTCCGACTCTTCCAGAGAGAGCTTGCCGTTGGTGATGAAGATTTTTTCGCCGTTGAGAACCCATTCGTGAGTTTCTTCGTCGAGGACGGCCGTTGTCCGCATAGAACTGTTGTCGGAGCCGGCGCCTGGTTCCGTAATCGCCATCGCGCCCCATTTCGGTTCGCCCTCGGCAAACTTACTCAGGAAGCGAATCTGCTGCTCGGGCGTGCCGGCCGACTGCACGGCCGCGCCGCCCAGCATGGGGTGGGGCAGGCAGAGATACTGCCCGGCGTCCCCCCAACTTAGCTCCTCAATCATCAAAATCAAGGCCAAAAGGGCGACGTTGGGGCCTTTTTTACCGGATTCGCCGTTGTCGCCTTCTTCCACCTGCTTTTGCAGCCGCCGGATGTCCCGCTTAACCATCTCGCGGGTAAAAGGCCAGGTCATATCCACAAACATCTGCGGCCGTTCATGCTCATGTTCATCCAGTTGCCGGGAATACGGCCGCATAGCCTGTTCCGCCACCATGTGAATCATTTGCATCTGATTTTGCACTTTTTCGGGAATTTCAAAGTTGATCATAGGATTTTCTCCGTTAGGTGACAGGCACTTCCAAAGTGCCTGTCACCTGGGCAATTACACCATCGCCAATCCGTCAAAGCTGGCAAAGCCGCGGGCGTTACGCAGCCATAGTTCGACGGGATATTCGCGGATGTAGCCGTAGCCGCCCAGGATTTGTACGGCGCGGTCGGCGACGTTGAGAACGATATTGTCTACGCGCTGTTTCATCACGGCCGTTTCCCGCGTTGCGTCTTGGCCCTGATCCAGCAGCCAAGCCGCTTCCCACACCATCAGGCGGGCTTCATCCACATCCGTGGCCATGTTCGCCAGCATGAAGGCGATGGATTGGCGGTGAGCAATCGGTTCGCCGAACTGGACGCGCTGTTTGGCGTATTCGCGGGCGTATTCATACCCGGCGCGGGCCACGCCGACGGCCGCTGCTCCCAGCGCCACCCGGCTGTGATTGAGAATCAGGCCAAAATCAATGCCCTCGTCTCCGCCCAACTTGTTTTCCGCCGGGATGCGGACGCCGGCCAGGGTGATGGTGAAGGTGGGCAGGGCGTGAATCCCCATCAGCTTGTCCTTGCGGTCGATGGTTAGCCCCGCCGTCTCTGCCGGGGCGAGGAAAGCCTGGGTACGGCCGTCTTCGCTGGCGTAGACCAGGATGAGTTCGGCCGTATCGGCCAGAGGGACGACGGTTTTTGTGCCGTTAAGGATATAGTTGTCGCCATCACGCACGGCCGTTGTCTTGAGGCGGTACGGGTTAAACCGGATGACCGGCTCGGTGAGTGCGGCCGTCATGGGGGGGATCGCTTCCCCGGTAAATTGGGGCAGTAAGTCGGCCTTTTGCGCTTCCGTCCCGGCCAGCATCACCGGCAGGGCTACCAGATTGGGAACCATAATGTTGAAAGCGATGGCCAGATCGCCCCAGGCCAGCCCCTCAGCGGCCAACACGCCGGTGACGGCCGAATATTCACCAAAGCCGCCGTACTCTTCCGGCAGGCCGGTAGGCAGGACGCCCATTTCCCAGCCTGCCTGCACCACGTCCGTCGGAATGACGCCTTCTTCTTCGGCGTCCCGATACACTTGGCGCATTCGCTCCTCGGCGTAGCGCATAATGGCATCAATGAGCATTTTCTGCTCTTCGTCTGGTCTGAAATCTAACATAGGATGCTCCTTGTATGAGTAAGGCGATTTGCCAAATCGCCCTACAATTATCTTACAATACTGTCTGTCATGCGGGCGACGCGCGTCATTTCTTTCACGTCATGGACGCGCACGATGTCTGCGCCGCGATCAATACCGATGGCGATGGTTACGGCCGTGCCCTCCAGCCGCTCATCCGGCGGCAAATCCAGCGTGTAGCCGATGAATGATTTGCGCGACGTGCCCAACAAAATGGGAAAGCCTAACTCCTTAAACTGATCTAGCTCGTTGATAATCTGTAAATTCTGGCTGACCGTCTTGCCGAAGCCCACACCGGGGTCAATGATGATTTTTTCCGGTTGAACCCCGGCAGCCAAGGCCAGATCAATGCTTGTCTGTAGTTCATTTTTAATGTCGGTGATCAAATCATCATACTCCACCCCCAGATAACGGCCGCCCAAACGCTCTGTCTGAGCGACATCTTTTGGTTTGCTCTGGTTGTGCATGATGATCACCGGACAGCCGGCTGCAGCGACGACGTCGGCCATCCGCCCATCCATCCGCAGGCCCCACACGTCGTTGACCCAATCGGCCCCGGCCTGCAAGGCGGCTTCGGCGACGGCGGCGCGGTAGGTGTCTATGGATATGGGGAGGTCGGTGGCGGTGCGCACGGCCGTAATCACGGGAATTATTCGGGCCAGTTCCTCTTCGGCCGAAACGGGCACACTGCCGGGACGGGTACTTTCGCCGCCAATGTCCAGAATATCTGCGCCGTCGGCCGCAAACTGCCGGGCCTGCGCCACTGCCCGCGCCACCGTCTCTTCCGCCGACAGCAGCCCATCCCCGGAAAAGCTGTCCGGTGTTATGTTCAGTATGCCCATAACGTATGTGCGTTTGCCCCAGATAAAATCAGTCATTGTCTGTTAGTCCGGTAGTCTTGTAGTCGCCTTGTCATTTTCTGCTCGTAATCCGTTCAAAAAAATGTCTGTCACTTCCGCCCCCAGCCGTTCCGGGGAAGAGTTGGGAACGGTGATGCCCAGTTCAAACAGGGCGGCAAAGCCCATGATAGCTGCGCTCATGGTGCGGCTGGCGACGATGGGGTCTACCGGGCGCATTTTGCCGGCGGCAATCAGGGCTGTTACCCGCTGTTCGGTGACGTCCATGATGCGGTAGAGGGCTTCTTCTACGTAGTAGCGATGCACGTCGGCGTTATGCCGCGATTCGTGCAGAAAAAGCAGAAACAAACGCCGTTCCCGGCCCTGGCGAAAACGATTAGCCATCAATTGGGCCAGCATGTCTTCAAATTGCTCGGCTTGAACCGATTGGATATCGGCGGAAACTTCGTCCGCATAAGTGCGGGCCACGCCGATGAGCAGTTCCCGCTTGTTTCGGAAGTAGTTGTAGAGAGTGCCCTCGGCCAAATCGGCCGTTTCGGCAATTTCGCGAGTGGTCGCGTTTTCGTAGCCTCGCTGGCTGAATACGGTAGCGGCCGCATCCAGAATTTGGGCTTTTCGGGCGGCAATACGTCGTTCTCGTCTGGTAACAGGTTTTGCTTCTAACATAATTTATGGATGTTCTGTCATCTTCAATTTTTACACTGTTCCCTCATTTTCTGAGTTGCCACTCATTTTTTGAGTGCCAACTCATTCTGGCGTGGATAAGCTGCTTGTCGTTATGCTGCCAGGGGAATCGCGAGCGGCTCTGTCAGGCGTTGTAAACTGGTCGAGTCTACGGCCGTAGCCATCTCCGCCACCGTCAGCCCATTGACCGGATGGATGACGCCGGGAGCAATATCGGCTAACGGCCGTAGCACAAAGGCGCGTTCTGTCATAAATGGATGGGGAATGGTTAAATCATCAGACTGCACAAGCCAGTCTGCGTAAAGGAGAATGTCAATGTCAATCAGGCGCGGCCCCCATTTGATCGTTTCTTTACGACCAAGTTCAGCTTCCAGATTTTTGATGAAGAAGAGCAGTTCGGTGGGAGGTGCGGCCGTGCGCCCGGCCAGGCAAATGTTCAAAAAGTCAGGCTGATTGGTAATGCCCCACGGTTCGGAGGCATAGACGGGGGATACGGCCGTAACCGCCAGCAGCGGCGCCAATCCCAGAACAGCTTGTTCCAGATTGCGGCGGCGGTCGCCTAAATTTGTCCCTAAACCCAAATAAATATCACGCATATTTGTAAAACGATCAGGTTAAAATGCCCAATATAACGCACTGCATCATTATTTATATTTTATAACACGGTGCGTCATTTCTGTCAATAAACGCAAAGAGATTAGAAGTTGAAGATCAGTGCGATCTCTAACCTCTAATCTCAATTACAAATTATTTTGAATTAGTAGAAGGAGAATTTGGCCCAAGATGATGCCTAACGCGGCGCTGATCATGCCTACCCCCATACCGACGGCCGCCCCGGTTACGGCCGTTTTGCGATGTGTCCCAATTACCCGATTTTTTACTTCGTCAACCGGCCAGTCATCCGAACCAATGATTACCAGTTCGATCATCTTGCGCATAGTGACTTTGTTGTTCGGCCGGCCTTCCAGTTCACCTAACACCCCCAGCATCATGCCTATCAAAGCCAGACTGATGGTTAGGGCCAGCACTCCCTCTGTGCCGGAGGCAGCCGCACCTACAATAATCCCCACTACAATCGCCGGAGCCAGAAAAGGCACAGCGCCCTGTTGAATCATTTCGGCCGGAGCCTCAGCCGCTTCTACCAGCATGGCTCTGACGCCCCGGCTGGTCAGACCGCCATAGGCGCCAATCGAGGCTACCAGCAGCATAGGAGTCAGCGCGCCGGCCATTCCTCCCAACACAATACCGGCCAGCGCCCCTTTTAATAGAACACTGAGCAGGCCCAGCCCAGCGCCGCTGCCTACACCAATTAATGTTGCCTGCCGGGTACAATAGTAAGACCCCAAGTACCCGCCTACGATGCCTCCTAAGAGTAAAGCCAACAGCGCCCCACCGGCCAGATACAAAATCAGGCCGAGGATTATTCCGGTAACCAGACCGACGCCGCCGCCCAGCAACGCCCCTACAGCGGTAGAACCCACTACCAGAAATAGCTTTGTGTACCATTTGTCCCCTTTGTCGGCCGGTGCTTTGGTGAGCAGTCCGACGACAACACCGATAACCAGGCCGCGCACCAGGCCAAAATAGGCGCCGTGCAGAATACTTTCAATCTCGCCGCCCCAGGCAAAGCTGAGAATGGCGATGAACAAACCAATTAGTCCCCCGGCGACCAGGCCGCTGACAATGCCGGTGTTGCGTTTAAGTATGTTGTTATATGTGCCAAATACGCCGAGGAGTACGGCCGTGCCGAGTACACTGCCCCACGCTTGGCCCACTAAACTGCCGACTATACCCAGGATAATGCCAGCCGACACCATAAACGCCAGGCTTTGCCATTGCTTCGATCTTATATTGAGTGGGGATACGTTGTCAGCCATCATACTGTTATGTTATACCCGGAATTGTCCCTGGAGTGCGGAACACAGTTAGATAGTAACATATCTTATCTGCGAGTAGCAAGAAGATTGGAGATTTGAACTGTGATATTGTCTTTGGCGTGATTTTGGTTTGGCCTAAAGGTATTTGCGGCTATACTGGCAAACCGAATGGATAAGAAGCCAATTATTGAGACACGAAATTTGAGCAAAACGTATCGCGGGGATGTGCGGGCGGTGCGGAATGTGTCGTTGTCGGTATACGCTGGGGAGTTGTTTGGCTTGTTTGGGCCGAATGGGGCGGGAAAAAGTACGATTGTGCGCCTGTTGTCCACGCTGCTGGCCCCGTCGGAGGGCACGGCCGTTGTCAATGGTTACGACGTGACGCAGCAGGAAATTCAGGTGCGGGCTTCACTTGGTCTGGTGACGGCGGATGAGCGTTCTTTTTACGGCCGTCTCACCTGCGCCCAAAATCTGCACTTCTACGCCGCCATGCAAAATGTTTCTCGGCAGAAAATAGCGGATCGCACGCACGCTGTTCTGGAACTGTTTGGTCTGACGCCCAAGGCCGACGCCAGGGTGCAATCTCTCTCTACCGGGCAGATGCAGCGGCTGAATATGGCCCGCGCCCTCATCCACGACCCGCCGCTTCTCTTTCTGGACGAACCGACGAAGAGTATGGACGTGCAAACCAGCGATTTTGTCAAGGCGCTGATTAAGGAGGAGTTGGTGGGGCGGCAGAGCAAAACGGTGTTGTTCATCAGCCACGAGTTGTATGAGATGGATAATTTTTGCGACCGGGTGGTGATTTTGGCTGAAGGACAAGTGCAGGCGGTGGGCACGCCGGCCGAATTAGGGGCGCTGCTGCCCCGTCGGGCTGTTTACCGGGTGGTGGTCGAGGGAGATGCGGCTGTGATTGAGCGGCGCTGGTTGGCGACGCCGGGGATTGAGGGGGTTACGGCCGTATCCCACGGCGCAGCCACCACCGCTTTTGACGTGACATTGGCCGATGAGTCGGTTTGGCTGGCGGTGATGCAGGGGGTGGCTGCGGGGAACGGCCGTATCGAAACCTATCGCCGTGTAGACGACGCTTCCCTGCGCCGCATTGTAGAACATTTTAGTGGAGATCAGAGATTGGAGATTGAAGATTGAACAGTTGCTAAATCTCCAATCTCCAATCTCTCCTGGTATATGAATTTTTATAAATTATCCGTTCTCACCCGCCACAATTTCCGGCTGGCATTTTCCTATAAGTTGAACTTCATCACCCGCTATCTGAGCGTGGTGGTGTCCGTGCTGTTGTTTTACTTTCTGGACGTGTTGTTGCAGCGGTCGGGGGCGACGGAAGTGGCCGGCGGCACGTACTTTACCTTTTTGATTATCGGCGGGGCATTCTCCCGGTATCTGGAGTTAGCCAGCCACGCCTTTTCCGCCAATTTGCGGGAGGAGATGCTGCGGGGCACGATTGAACCGCTGTTGGCGACGGCCACGCCGGTGACGGTGGCTTTGCTGGGGCCGGCCTCCTGGGCCTTGCTGGAGGGCACGATTCTGGCCGGGTTGCAGTTGGGCATGGGGGCGTTGGTGGGTGCGGATTTTTCCCAGGCCAATTGGGGTGCGGCGCTGGTCGTCTTGCTGGTCAGTCTGATCAGCCTGATGAGTTACGGCGTTTTTTCGGTGGCTTTTGTCGTCGTTTTCAAGCGGGGCGATCCCATCAACTGGTTTATCAATTCGGTGGCTTACGTGTTCAGTGGCGTCTTTTTCCCTATTGAACTGCTCCCCTCCTGGCTGCGGCTTATCTCGTATCTGCTGCCTTTCACCTACGCGCTGCGTGCCCTGCGCGGGGCCTTGATGCGGGGCGACGGGCTGGCGCAGTTGTGGCCGGATTTGTTGATTTTATTGGGGTTTACGGCCGTACTCTTCCCCCTTTCCCTCCTGGCCATGCGTTACGCCACCCGCTACCTGAAGGAGCGGGGCGAACTGGCGCATTATTAGTGAATAGATATC
>JALUPA010000179.1 GCA_027054335.1 Ardenticatenaceae bacterium | reverse complement strand
GACGAGGGGGGTGAGGACGGGAAAAATTTCCCGCTCAAAATAATCACTCAATTTCTTTTTTTGCCGCGTTTTCAAATCGTCGTAGTTGAGAATATGGATGCCTTCTTTTTTCAGGGCGGGCAGGAGTTGTTTTCGCCAGCAGCCCATGGCTTGGGCAAAAAGCTGGGTAACGGTGCGATGAATGGCGACTAACTGTTCGCGGGGGGTCAGCCCGTCAGCCGGGCGGTCAGTGATGCCCAGGAGGACTTGCTGTTTGAGACCGGAAACGCGCACCATGAAGATTTCGTCCATGTTGGCGCTGAAAATGGCGACGAATTTCACTCTTTCCAGTAAAGGGTGGCTCTCATTTTGGCATTCTTCCAGGACGCGGCGATTAAATTCGATATTGCTCAGTTCTCGGTTAATATAGTAGCTGGGATTTTTGAGGTCTTTTTCCGGCATGGGATTATTGCGTGTTACGTATTGCGTAAAAATGTTAGGCAATACGCAGTAGATAGATATGAAATGTAGATATTGGCGTTTATTATATCTTGTTCTTTTGGGGGCGCTAGTTGCGTGTAGTGATGTTACGGCCGTACCCACCGTCTGGCCCACAGCCATTGTCCCGGTATTGCCTACGGCCGTACCCGCTTCGCCTGTTCCTGTGGGCGAGCCGACCCCTTTGCCGCCAACGGCCGTATCCGCAGAACCCATTGGCATAACGGCCGTCCCCGGCATTCCTTCTGAAATTGTGGCCGCTGCGCAGCAAATTGCCCAACAAAACCCGGCGCAGTTCCGATGGGTGGACGGCGCGGCAGACGTGACGCTGACCTGGGAGGCGGGACGGCCGTTGGCCCAATGGGTGTACGTCGCCGCGGCTCCGTTTGCCACTGTGACAGACGAGGTTGACCGGCTGGATTTGACGGCCGCCTGGCAGGGAGCGGGCGACTGGGCGTTTGTCGCGGCAGAGTGGGATGCGGCGGCAGCGGCCGTCTTGCTGGGGGAGGGTGGCGCGGCGGCCGTTGTGTTGGACGAGCAGTTAGTGGGGCAGTTGTGGGAGGTACGGCCGTCACTGACGCTGGTCCCCTTTGACGAATTGACGCCGGAATTGAAAGTGATGTACCTGGACGGCGTATCTCCTCTCGCACCTGATTTTGCCGCGGAGAGTTGGCCGTTGACTTTAGCGGTGAATGTGGTGGGGGAAGATACGGCCGTCAACCAATTCCTGACCGCCTGGAACGGCCCCACGACCAACCGCGATCCGGCCAAAATGACCCGCGTGGCGATGACCGGCGTCACTGCCCTGGTGCGGGCCACGGCGTACAACATGGAACAGTTCGGCATCCTCTGGCCCGGCGAGGAGGTTGGCCCCGTGCTGCGCGGCGCGGATATTGCCCACATCAGCAACGAGGTCTCCTTTGCCCCCGACTGCCCCTATCCCAACCCCATCGGCGGCACGACGTTTTGCTCGCGGGACAGCTACTTTGCCCTGATTGAGGACGTGGGGGCGGACGTGATTGAGTTGACGGGCAACCATTTGAATGACTGG
>JALUPA010000178.1:312-1529 GCA_027054335.1 Ardenticatenaceae bacterium | reverse complement strand
CAGGAGGCTTCATTGGTCCCAACCAGGGCAATTCCCTGAAATTTGCTCTGTTTGTAAAGAATTTTTGTAAACAAATGTTCACTCCCCCCTGAAATTGGACGCTGATTAACGCTGATGACGCTGATTTTTATTGTTTTTTCAGCGTTTATCAGTGAAATCAGCGTCATCTGCGTCCCTTCTTGCAACAGGGAGTGAACGGTTACTCCCACAATCTGCCCTGGTCAATGCCGGACGGCGAGGCTGTTTCCTACCCTCAAGCTGACAGCTGCCAGTTACCGCCGCGCGTAGATTTCACCGAAACGGCGTATCTGGGCTTGGTAGACCCGGATTCTGCCGGAAATTTGGACGCAGGGGAAGCATATAGTGTGGCGGTAATGAAAACGGCCGTTGAACAAGCCATTGCCAACCAGGGGGCGTTGGGGATGTATTGTAATGCGCTGATGGTGAATAAGGCTTTGTACGGCCGTCTGCCGGACAATCCCCCTGCCCCATTGGAAGACATTATTGACAGCGCCGTAAAGACCGGCGCTGACTTAAGCCAGGTAGTGGCGTGGAACTATGCGAACTCGCGGGAGATACTGGAACGCCGCACGCCCATCCCGGCCCTCTTGCATAAACGGTTGAGCCTGGATTGGTCGGATGAGAAAAACCGCCCTCCCCCGCCCCGGACAAGCGGCGTGGCCGGACAGGAAGCGCACTGGCTGGATCGACTGGAGGCAGACGTCAAGGCACACATTCAGGCGATACAGGAGAAACGAGATGAACTGGCGGCTCAGGCGCGGCCGCCGCAGGCCGTGTTGGACGCGGCGCTGGCCGACCCGGAAGCGGTGAAGTTGGGCGCAGGATTGAATAAGGCGTATACGGCCGTCTTGCGGATGCGAAAAAAGGGAGCGTACAGCAGCGTGATGGAACGAGCTAAAGCGGCCGTCGAGGATTATCTGGCGCACTTCCCCCCGGCGCGGCGCAGGGCGATTTTGCTGGGGGCGTTGGGCAATGTGTATGGGAAGGAGGATGGGGGGATGGATACGGCCGTTTGGCTTTCGGCCGGCAAGGAGGAAGGAGACGAGACCCGGCCCGGCATTGGTGAATTGTCTATTGCCCATCATACGATTGAGACACTGCGGGAGATTGGTTTGCTGGACGACATCGTTGTGACCAAAGAAGGGGTTGTGATATACCCAGCGGGAACAAGTGCGGTTGTGCGAGATGGGTGAAAT
>JALUPA010000178.1:0-302 GCA_027054335.1 Ardenticatenaceae bacterium | reverse complement strand
CTTCTATTGTGTGCCCTTTCTCCATACTTTTTAGTGTGCATATCCCCTGCCGTTGGTCAAAACGATCCAGAAAAAAGATTTCCCAACGTCCGCATTCCGGACATTCTCGTCGCGTTAGGAACGGCCGTATCAGATGCAACTCCTCGGTACGATCCACCAAATACAGACTGTGGGCCTCGACCTCAGCCGCCGTTGTTTCCGTTTCCAAAACCGGTACCAACACATGATCCCCCATAATTTCCCGGTAGCGGTAGCGAGTAACGCCCGTGATTGAATCGCGGTGTGTTTCCTCAACATAACGC
>JALUPA010000177.1 GCA_027054335.1 Ardenticatenaceae bacterium | reverse complement strand
CTCCAGCCGCCAGCTTGTTGGTAGATGCTGTCCCTAACCTGTGTTATACCTGCCATGGCAACGCCGGCACTGGCGCCGATACCAACGTTGTGGACGGCGTTTATTTGGACCGGGATTTCGACACGGAATCACCGGCCGAAGGAGTGGCTAACCGGGGGTTGAGAGGCGGCGGCTTTGTCAACGCCCTCATGGATACGGATGCGCTGACAGACACGGTAGCCGCCATCACCACAACCACATCCGGCCATCTGGCTGACGGCAGTTTGGGCCTGGCCTGGGGGAATGGGCCAATTGGCTCCGGCCCCGGCCTAGCTGATTTCAGCCTCTCCTGCACCACCTGTCACGATCCGCACGGCAGCGACACGTACCGTATCTTACGCCCCATCCCCTCTGAATCAGGTGCGGCCGCTGAAGTGCTGGTTCCCGACGAGACGGCCAAAACGTACACAGTAACCGACGCCCATAACGATTACATTCAGGAAGATTACGGCGCAACGGCTTCTTCCCTGGCTTCCTGGTGCAGTCAATGCCACACACGCTATCTGGCTCCCAGCGGCAGCGGTCACACCGATTCCGGCGACCCGATTTTCACCTACCGGCATAGTACCACTACCGTTAGCTGCGTTAAATGCCACGTGGCTCACGGCTCCTCCGCCACAATGGGCTTTAACTCCGGGTCTGTGCCCTGGCCTGATAGCGCCACAACGCCGAATGGCGACGGCCGTAGCGCCCTCCTGCGCCTGAATAACCGCGGGGTCTGCGCCTACTGTCACGTTCAGGACGATGGTTCTGTGGGTGGCGGGGCTTGTGACGCCTGTCATGGCGCGCCGCCGGACACGGGAGCGCACACACAGCATACCGGCGCCGATGGCGTAGGCTATGGCCTGACCGGCAGTTTTGCTACCGACGCCGCATACCAATACGGCTGCGGCGAATGCCATCCCACTGACTTCAACCAGCATCAAAATGGGGTGATAGACGTTGACTTGTCACCGGCCGGCGCGCCGGCTAATTCACTTAAAGCCTTAAACGACAGCGCGGCAGCTTATGACGGCGTTGGCTGTGGCGGCGTCTACTGTCACAGCGGCGTCCAGGTGACGTCCGGCCCGGTGGGGCCTTATCTGGTAGATAGCAACGGCGACTACATTTTTGATGAACACGGCAACCTGACGTATGACCCGTATACAGTGACGGAAACGCAAATCTACCGCCCAACCCCGGCCTGGGAAGGGGGCCAGATTACAGATTGCGTCACCTGCCACGAATTTCCGCTGCTGACAGCTTATCCCGACGTAGAAGCAGGCGTGGGCAACAGCCACCAATGGATCGGCGATTACGGTTACGGCAATTTGCACGCCTGGAACATGGGTTTTGCACCGCTGTCCTGCCGCACCTGCCATTATGGGGAAATTACCGAAGCCAACACCTGGTCACGGAGTGCGGCCGATGTAACTACGTATGATCCGGTTCCGTTGGCCAGCCGCGTTTTGCACGCCAACGGACAGCGGGATGTGGTGTTTGATACGGTCAATGACGTAGTATACGTGGGTAGTTCCAACACCACCGTCTATTCGCTGGCGACGGCCAGTTATGATCCCGTGGCCAAATCGTGCGGCAATGTGGGCTGCCATCTACAGCAAACGTATGTGGAATGGGGTACGCCATACCGTTACTGGACGAATGAGTGTGACGTATGCCACCGGTACGGGATGCCTGCGCCGCAGTCAGTGGGTCTTTTATCCATCAATGTTGCCCCCCAATTTGATGCAACGCATAGTGCGCCAAATATCGCTGGCCGCGCGTGCGTAGATTGTCACGAGACGGGGCATGGAATTGGTCAATGAAAGCTGGTGTTCTTTTAGCAACCGTTCTCGGTTTACTCCTCATCTTCATTTCTGGGGCGGTATGGGCTGACGCCGGGCCGCATGGCAGCTACGCGGCCACGACCGACGCCTGCGCCACTTGCCATCGCACCCATACTGCGCCGGGGGCGCGCCTGCTCAACTCCGACGCTACGGGAAATGAGTTCTGCTATACTTGTCATAATGGGACGGGTGCATCGGCGACGCCTGTCCCTTCCACCCACGCTAACACCAGCTACGCCAATAGAGCCGAAGCTGCCTTTAGCCTGGCCTGTACTCAATGCCATGATCCGCACGGGAATGCCAGTGCGTTAGCCATTATCAAGGAGTACGTCCAGGTGCAAACGGGGGCTTCTCCTATCACCAGCGGGCCGGTTGTCTTTACGGCCAGGGAGGGAGCAAACTCTTTTGACGACGGGGTGAGCCTGCCCAGCAGCCGCATCTGTGTCACCTGCCACGATAATGCCAACAATCCCGGCTTCCCCATGAGCAATCACGTGGGCGGGGCCAATCACGTGGGCGGGGATGATTTTACAGCAATGGATTGCACTATGTGCCATACGCACAGCCTGGACGCGGATTTGTATACGGAGGACGGCTTTATGCCGGAAGGGCTGTGCATCGGCTGCCACGACGTAGCCCAGGATAATGGAGATGGCGTGCCGGTAAACGGCCGTCGCGCTGTCGTCGGTGAGTTTGCTAATGTTAGCCATCACGTGGCAGGGGCGGTGGAAGATGACGATTGCACTACCTGTCATTTCACCGGCAACCACCAGATGGGCCGGGTGGAACTCAACGACGTAGACAACCCCGGCAACGTAATCACCCTGGATGACAATCCCCGCACCAACTCCGTAGAAGCGGTCAAACTGGAACCGTTTTGCCTGGCCTGCCACGACAATGACGGGGCCGGCGGGCAGCCGCCGTTTAGCAACGGGTTGATGCCGCCAGTGGTGGACGACGTTTTGTGGACGGCCGCCGCGCACAAAACGGACAGCGGCTCTACCTGTTTTGACTGCCACGATAACGGCCACGGCTCTAACAAAGTAAACTTGCTTGCCCCCTGGGACGCCGTTCCCGATAGCAGTCCGGCCGATCCTTTACAAGAGGAAGAGCGGTTCTGTTATCAATGTCACGATGGCAGCAGCACGGCCGTAAACATCCAGGCCCAGTTCAACCAAACCTCCCACCACAACGTCAGCGCCGACGACCCGCAGGGCGGCCAGTTTGTGGAGTGCGTCAACTGCCATAATCCACACACCAACAACAACAGTAACAAAATTTCCGACCCCGATAACACCCAACTGCTCTGGATGGGCAGCAACACCGGCTTCTGCCTGACGTGTCATGACGGCGCGCCCCCAGCGGGCGTCACCTTCCCGGCTACTGCGTCCGGCACAGGCTACGACAAATCAGCCTACGTCAATTCCAGCCACGATAACCTGTTGGGCAATTACGGTTGCAGCCATTGCCACGATGCCCACGGCTCTCCCTATAACTCGCTTATGCCGGAAGAGTACGCCACTAACGATTACAATCCCTACAATACGGCCGATTACCAACTTTGCTGGCGGTGTCACGTAGAAAATGAAATCATCGGGCAGCGAAATGCCTTTGACCGACGCCACGAGTTACACGTGCAAGGAGAAGATTCGTCCTGTATTACCTGCCATGACGCCCATGCGCCTTTTGACAGCGGCGAGCAGGGGCTGATCAACTTCGAGTTTGCCGTGCAGCACAGCTTCGATTTCCAATATCTTGACGGCCGTGACGCCAGCACGTCGTTCTGGTTCAACTCGGGGCAGAGCCGGGGTTCCTGTTATTTAGGCTGCCATACCGAAAATCACACCCCTGAGCGTTACATGGTGCGCAACAACTCGAACACCGAAGATTGTACCGCCTGTCATCCGGGTGGCCCCCCACCGCCATAAACTCTATGCAGTCCATTCTTGCGGCGGATGTCTGCATAAGAATTAAAGGTTGACACGTTGGCTATGGCGGCCAGCATGAAAACATGAGCTGCGGCAATGCTTCCTGTCACGAAGCCAGTTCGCTCCACCGCATTATCTATACTGTAGACAACGGCGCCGGCACACAACTTATGCTGACCGCAGCTGGTAACGAGACTCAGTATATCCAAATTTCAAAACTTAAGCCGCGGATTTCGCGGATTTAGAGGATTGATTATATAAAAATCCGCGCTAATCCGCGCAATCCGCGGCCAAAAGATGAAAAATTGGATCTACTGAGACTAATTTTCAAAGGCCAGACTTTACGCCGGAAATAAAGCAGCGTGGAAGGTCGTATCGGTAGTGATGAGTTGCTTGTGACTTTTAATCCCAGCCAGTACGGTAACGGCGATCCGGGCCTATACACGGATGAGTCCCTTACCGGCGCTATCGAGCCGGATGATTTCTGGTTGTTTGACGGTTTGATACCAACAGTAATAATCCAAGAACTATAACGGCCGTGTCCCACAGCCCCAGCACATGCACAGCTACCGTTACGATGAGTGCGCCTCTGGTCATTGCTGATCTGGACAACGGTATTCTGGCAACACACGGCAGATCGATCTGGGACTGGTATCAAGGTGGGTATGACAACTGGGCTACGGGCATTGTCCTCGAACAGGTTGTTTCGGACGGGCCGTGGCCGGTTACTCAGGTGCTGGCGATCCGCAGTAAGTTTCTATTTCTCTTGACACACCTCTCGCAGTATAGTATCCTCTATTCAGACCGAGCGTTCGGTCGAGAAAAAATATAATGGCACGAAATACACGCGAAATCATTTTACAGGTAGCCCGCCAATTGTTTATTGAACAAGGGTATACAGCCACGTCTATTCGGCAGATTGCAGAAACGGCCGTCATCGGCAAAGCGACCATCTACCATCATTTCAGCGACAAGCAGGCTATTCTACTCGAGTTGCTGGATCAAGAACTGTCCAGCGACATCCAGGAATTCTACACCGTCAGAGCAGAGCCAGACCCGCGCCGCCGGATTGAAATAGCTGTCCAAATCAGTATGCGCACATTCCAGCATTCAATGGAAATGATCCAGATCGCCCTACGAGAAGTGCCCCAGGTACGGGCGCGCCTGCACGCTGAATTCGACGTCTTCTGGCAGGAACATACAATGCTGCTGGCCGGGGCCATTACCCAGGGACAGGCGCAGGGCATATTCCGGGACGTTGACCCCACAGAAGCGTCCCGGATGCTGACCGCGATGGTCTTTGGCTTGTTCAACTCTGCCTACGTCAGAGGAGAACCGATGCCCACACCCGAAGAAGGCACGGCCGTACTATTGGACATCTTCTTCAAGGGCATTGAGAAATAAAGGCAGCTGCTCTTTTTTTATTAACAAAACAGACCGAACGCTCGGTCTAAGGAGAAAATATGGCCCCGACAACGACAAAACCTGTCTCAAAGAGAGGAAACTTTGGCGCTGTCTTACGGC
>JALUPA010000176.1 GCA_027054335.1 Ardenticatenaceae bacterium | reverse complement strand
CGGGTGTTGGTGAACAGGTAACAAGAGGAACACTATGGACTATAAAGACTACTACCAAATTTTAGGCGTCAGCAAAACAGCTGACGAAAAAGAAATCAAAAAGGCGTATCGCAAACTGGCGCGGCAATACCATCCCGACGTCAATCCGGGCGACGCAGCCGCCGAAGCCAAATTCAAGGACATTAACGAGGCTTACGAAGTGCTGTCCGACCCGGAAAACCGGAAGATGTACGACAAATTCGGTTCGCAGTGGAAGCAGTACCAGCGGGCCGGCGGCAGCAGTGACAGCGATTTCTGGCAGCAGTGGCAGTCGCAGCAGGGCAGACAGCCGGGCGGCTTTACTTCGCGCACCGTCAGCCCGGAAGAGTTTGAGCAAATGTTTGGCGGGCGGGGCGGCAGCGGATTCTCATCGTTTTTTGAATCTCTGTTTGGCGGACAAGGACGGCGGGCCAGCAGCGGCGGCTTCGACTTTACCGATTTCACCAGTGGGCAGCAGCGTCAGACGCGGCCCCAACGCGGCCGGGATATTGAACAACCGGTGCAAATTACGCTGGAAGAGGCGTTTCACGGCACAACCCGCCAGATGCAATGGGAAGACGGCCGTACCATTACCGCCAAGATTCCCCGTGGGGCCAAAACCGGCACGCGGGTGCGCCTCAAGGGCAAAGGGGGCAGCGCGCCCGGCGGACAGGCCGGCGATTTGTACCTGAAGGTAGAAGTGCTGCCTCACGCTAAATTTGAGCGGGAAGGAGATGATTTGCGGGTGACGGTGCCGGTAGATTTGTTTACGGCCGTACTCGGCGGCAAAGTACCCGTCTCCACCATAGACAAAACTGTCAACCTGACCATCCCGCCGGGAACCAGCAGCGGCAAAACCTTCCGCCTGCGCGGTTTGGGTATGCCCAATCTGAAAAACCCGGACAAGCGGGGCGACTTGCTGGCCACGGTAGAAGTGACCGTGCCGCAGAACCTGAGCGACAAGGAAAAAGAACTCTTCAAGCAATTGCAAGAGATGAGGAGTCAGACACAATGAGATACAAACTAATCGTCCGACCCAGAGATGACCAGCCATACTACCCTCGCCTGACTGCGGCACAGGCAGCCCGCATCTCTTTGGACTTGATGCGTCGGGCTGAGGACGCTTGTCTGGTGCAGGCCAAACCGGCCTTTGGCGGCATTCAAGGGTACAGCCTGGCCGACATTGACGAACTGGCCCGCATCCGCCGCCTGCGTGAGGATTTGGGGCTGGATATGCGCGCCGTAGAAGTCGTTTTGCGGATGCGCTGGCGCACGTTGGACCTGATGGCCCAAATGGATGAAATGGAGCGGCAAATGCGCCGCCGCGAACAACAATTACAACAAGAACTACAACAATTACGCCGCCGCCTGGCAGAAGAGGCGGATTACCGGCAGGAGACTGAAAGCTGGAGATTGGAAACTGGAGGCTAAGGGGAATCAGGCCAATCTCCAGCCATTGCTTTCAATTATTTCTTGCAAATCCTGCTCCAGAGTGGCAAAAGCCGGTAGATTTCGCAAGAGAGAAAAATCTTCAATAAATTCGGTGACGCGACGAGCGCGCTGACTGACATTAAATTTCTTCAACCGCCTGCCAGACAAATTACTGGCAGTTTTCAGACAATCGTGCAAAACAGTTTTGGGATCGGGTAAACGTTCCACCTGACGTAGCGGCGGCAGATTCAAGGGCATACGGCCGTTGCCGTTACCGGCCGCGTGACGAATAGCCTCCTCGTCAAACAGCAGCCACGCTTCCTGCATCCGCACAGGAATGACACAAATAACCGGCAAACTGCCTAAACCATCCGCGGCCGTGTAAATCTCTCTCTTTCTGGTATCTACAGAAGCGCGATCAGCGTCGCGGTGAACAAAAAGCAAGTCGCAAGGGTACAGTCGAACAGCTTCCCGAACTTTCCAGGACAGGCTGACACGTTCCGAAACCCGACTTTCGCCCAAGTCTGCCCATTCCGCCTGCACAAGCTGAATGCCGTTTTCCCGCAAAAGCCACGTCAGAATCGGTATCAGCGCAACATCGGAACTGCCTTCCGTGACCAGCGTATAACGCAACTCGCTCATTTCAACTCGTTCAAGGGAAGACGCGGCTGTAAATCCGGCCGGTCGCTTACGCGAAACGGCCGTTTTCGGCCGTTAGCCCTGGGGTGTGAAGCCGCATTGCCAAAATCCACCACGTGTTTCAGGTAAGCCATCACCTTACCTCTGGCTACGGGATGTCGTCCCGGCTCGGCCGAAGCGCGCCACGTATCGGGCAGCCAGCTAAACTGAACGCCCTTGAAACGCTGTCCACCGCGCGTCATTTCCTTCAGTTCAGCCACGAGCAAATCATCGTCTTCTACCTGACTTACCACAACTGGCGAATGTGTGTTGACAATGACCTGACGCAAAGGGTTGTCGAGGCCAACCGGTTCGCCGGTATCAACAGCTATATCCTTTAACAAGCGCAACATAGCAGGAATACGCTTCGGGTGGATGCCATTTTCCGGTTCTTCCAGACAAATAAGGCCGCTGGCATTCGGATCCATCTCCAAAACGGCCAAAGCGAGAAACCGCAGTGTGCCGTCCGAAAGAGACCGCGCCGGATAAACTGTTTTTGCCTTGTCCATAACCTGCAAAGTAAACAACTGGCGCTTTTCATCCTGGTCAATATTAATAGCGTACACATCATCAATCAACTCTGACAAACGGCCGGCCACCTGCTCATACAACCACATCGGTGAATGACCACCGTCAGTTTGCGGCAGGGAGCGAGCTAAATGGTGTAACGTTGCCGGTAAACGCGAGCCATTTGCGCCCAAACCAGGCTGTGTAATAAAATCGTCTGGTTCCCGCAATGCCGATGGTTCCAATTGCAGCAACTGCCATGACTGCATCTCCCGCCGGGCGATGAGAGCTGTCGGGCTTTCACTGGCATTGGCAGTGGACAGCACCGTGCGGGGCAATGACGACGCCAGATAAGATTGCGGCCGCCCCCGGCTGCCGCCCCCATCCTGATGCAATTTAATTGTCCGCTGCTCTCCCTCCTCATCAGTAGAAATGAAAGGAGAGCGTCTCGCGCCGCGCAAAACAGAATTCCGCCAACTGCTGACAGCATGAGGGAAGCGCAAATGTCTGGCTGCTTCACCCCGTTTCAGGTGCGTCAACTCCTCACGCAAAATTTCCAAAGGGCCGGACAAAGGTTCATTTACCCTGGCGCGATAACCGAGAATTAATTTGTACCGTAGAAAGGTAATGGACGCTTCCGCTTTCTGGCCTAAATCATCAATCCCTTCGGGAGGAATAATCATTTCCGCCTCAAACGTCATTTGATTGTCATATCTATTACCGACGCGGTGAAAAAGGTCGCGGATATCGGCCGCGCTGCCCCCGGCGCTTTTTCTTACCGACAATGCGGCTTCCAGAATAGTGTTATCTGCCAACGCGCCTAAAAATTGAATCGCGTCAAAGAGATTAGACTTCCCCACGCCATTAGCGCCGGCAATACACGTGAAAGGGCCAAAGCGAATATCTACATTGACCAAATTTTTGAAACCGTCAACCTTCAAGCGTGTTAACATAAACCGCTCCTACGTCTCTCTAACAATTATCTTATCTCATTCTGATACTGCGCCCACATAATACGTTATGTTTAATTACAACCACGCAAAACAGGAATACGCAATACGCAATACGCAATACAACAGGCATTATAACATGCCGCAATCAAAAACAAACAAGGAGATTACTCCATGAGACTAGATAAATTTACCCAAAAAGCGCAGGAAGCTGTGATTGAAGCGCAGCAGTTGGCGCAAGATTATAACCATCCGGCGGTGGAGCCGGAACATTTACTGAAAGTTTTGGTCAATCAGGAAGGGGGCGTGGTGCCCTCGCTGCTGGGGCACATTGGCGCGGACACGCAGATGTTGAACCAAAGCATTGACCAGGCGTTAGCCAGTATGCCCCGCGCTACGGGCAGCGCCATGCAGGTGGGCATGAGCCGCGACCTGGCGGACACGCTGGAAGAGGCCAAGGCTATCGCCGACAATATGAAGGATGAGTATGTCTCCACGGAGCATTTGCTCATGGCCATGGCTCAGCCGAAAGCACCGGCCCGCGTGCGGGAAATTCTGGCGCGGCACGGGGTGGATTACAATGCCATCCTGCAAGGGCTGGCGGCGGTGCGCGGTTCGCAGCGCGTCACCAGCCAGAACCCAGAATCCCAGTATGAGGCGTTGGTCAAATACGGCCGTGACCTGACCGAAGAAGCCCGCAAAGGCAAACTCGATCCCGTCATCGGCCGGGACGAAGAAATCCGGCGGGTCATCCAGATTTTGAGCCGCCGCACCAAGAATAACCCCGTGCTTATTGGCGAGCCAGGCGTGGGGAAGACGGCCATCGTCGAAGGGCTGGCGCAACGCATTGTACGCGGCGACGTGCCCTTGGGTCTGAAAGACAAACGGCTGGTCGCCCTGGATTTGGGATCGCTGGTAGCCGGGGCCAAATATCGCGGCGAATTTGAAGAACGGCTGAAAGCGGTTCTCAAAGAAATCCAGGAATCGGAAGGACAGATCATTCTATTCATTGACGAGATGCACACCCTGGTGGGGGCCGGCGCGGCCGAAGGTTCCATGGACGCCAGCAACATGCTCAAACCGCTGTTGGCGCGGGGTGAACTGCACACCATCGGGGCCACGACGCTGGACGAGTACCGCAAATACATTGAAAAAGACGCAGCCCTGGAACGGCGTTTCCAGCCGGTTTTTGTGGATGAGCCGAGCGTGGAAGACACCATCTCCATTTTGCGCGGTTTGAAAGAGCGATACGAGGTGCATCACGGCGTGCGCATTACCGATAACGCCACGATTGCCGCGGCCACATTGAGCCATCGCTACATCACCGACCGCTTCCTGCCGGACAAGGCGATTGACCTGATTGACGAAGCGGCCAGCCAAATCCGCATGGAGATTGACAGCAAACCGGCAGAACTGGACGCCATTGACCGGGAAATCATGCAGTTGGAGATTGAACGGGAAGCCTTGAAGAAGGAAAAGGATAAGGCCAGCAAGGAGCGTCTGAAGAAAATTGAGGAAGAACTGGCGAACCTGAAAGAGCAAAGCACGCAGTTGACCGCCCGCTGGCAGGCGGAAAAGAACGCCATCCAGAAAATCCGGGAGATCAAGGAACAGATTGATCAGGTCAACGTGCAAATTGAGCAGGCCGAGCGGGAAGTGAACTTGCAGTTGGCCGCCGAACTGCGCTACAGCCGCCTGCGGGAACTGGAATTGCAACTGGCTGAGGCAGAAGACGAACTGGCAAAACTGCAAGCGGAAGGGGCGATGCTGCGTGAAGAGGTCGGCTCGGAGGAAATCGCCCGCATTGTGGCCAAGTGGACCGGCATTCCGGTGAGCAAGCTGCTGGAAGGGGAAACAGAGAAGTTGATCCACATGGAAGATCGCCTGCACCAGCGGGTGGTGGGTCAGGATGAAGCAATTGCCGCCGTTGCGGCCGCCGTGCGCCGCAGCCGCTCCGGTTTGCAGGACCCGAACCGGCCGATTGGCTCGTTCATCTTCCTGGGGCCGACGGGTGTGGGCAAGACGGAACTGGCCCGCGCGCTGGCGGAGTTCCTCTTTGACGATGAACACAATCTGGTGCGGATTGACATGAGTGAGTACCAGGAACGGCACACGGTTTCCCGGCTGATTGGTGCGCCCCCCGGCTATGTAGGGTACGACGAAGGCGGCCAGTTGACGGAAGCAGTGCGGCGACGGCCGTATTCGGTCGTCCTGTTCGATGAAATTGAGAAAGCCCATCCGGAAGTGTTTAACATCTTCTTGCAAGTGCTGGATGACGGCCGTCTCACGGATGGACAGGGCCGGACGGTGGATTTCCGCAACACGGTCATCATTATGACCAGCAACATCGGCAGCCAGTATATTCTGGATGCCGAAGATGAAGCGGTCATGGAAAACCGGGTGCTGGAGACGTTACGCCAGCACTTCCGGCCGGAGTTCCTGAACCGGGTGGATGAGATTGTCATCTTCCACCGTCTGGGCCGGGAGCAGTTGCGGGAGATTGCCCGGATTCAGTTAGGCCATCTGCGCAGTCTGTTAGCCGAGCGTGGCATCTCGATTGAACTGACGAATGCGGCGCTGGATGTGCTGATTGAAGAAGGGTATGATCCGGCTTATGGGGCACGGCCGTTGAAGCGGGTGATTCAACGTCGTATCGTAGACCCGCTGGCACTGCAACTCATCCAGGGTGAAATTGTGGATGGGGATCACGTGGTGGTGGATGCGGTAGACGGGGAATTGACGTTTACGGCCGTAGTCGGCGAGCCGGAACCGGTTCCCGCATAAACTAAAAGACCGGCGTCGTAACGACGCCGGTCTTTTAGTTTACCTGATTGAACTCTTCAATTTTTAACGCTAAATCCTCTGCTGTTTTTACACAAGCTTTCCATTCAATATAGTCGTCCCAACGAGTAAAATCTTCATCGGAAGCAGCCAGGACCTCCCCGGAAAACTCATCCCAGGTTTGACCATATTTTTGTTCAAACAAACGAATCTTTTCATTGACAGCATAAACGTTTGCCAAGTATTCGGCTATCAACCAGTTGGCGACATTTTGTTTTTGAACGGTAATCATCGCTTTATTATCCTTTTGTCTAGGATGGTCCAAATTTTCCTTAACAACTTGTAGGACAATTTTGCAAAATTGTCCAGAGGGCGATTTACAAAATCGCCCTACAAAGCGTCAAGCTCACTTTCCGGGTTACTGAACCATCCCTTTTGTTTCGACATTATTTTATTCGATCACGATTACAGTATAGCATACCGTATCTTAAATGCAGGGTTTGGCGCGTAATTTTTCCCCGTTACTCCGCGTCAAAAGAGTAAACGTCAGGCATTCAACGCCTCATCGTTGCCCAAATGACAGTTTTCCCACCGGCTAATCGGTTAGGCTATGGTCATGGAATACAAACTGACACCGACCTGTTTCACACCCTTGCACATCTCTCTGGCACAATTCAAGCGCGGCGCAAAACGCTGTTTTTGCCATATAGTGGAGGCGGAAGCGTCGCCTCATGCGCTGGCGCTGGCCTTTTCTCTGGGCACGCTGATCAGTCTGCTACCTACACCGGGTTTGAATCTGGCATTGATTGCTTTGCTGACGGCCGTTTTCAAGCAGATTCACAAGGGAGCGTTGGTAGCTTCAATGGGGGTCTGGAACATTTTTGTGATTACGCCCCTGTATGTGCTGGGGCATCAGGTGGGGACGTTGTTGGTGGGGGAAACGGCCGTACTCCCCCCGCTACCTTTTGGCCGTTTTACCAACCTGGGCACCGCCTTCTTTGTGGGGAATTTTATTGTAGCTGTGGCGGTTACGGCCGTGAGCTATCTGATCATCCGCTTGGCAGTGTCCCGCCGCCGCCAACCGATGGGCCAGGAAGTGCAGGCTTAACCGGCATCGTAAGGCATTATCAGTACATTACCTTTGCTGGTGGCGTCGCACAACCTCTTCTCCCAAGGTTGAAAGATGCTCAGGATACGGCTTCATCTACACTGGCGGCGTCACCGCATTTTTAATTTACCAACCGCTGTCAGAAGAGTCG
Source organism: Ardenticatenaceae bacterium (assembly GCA_027054335.1). Lineage (GTDB taxonomy): Bacteria > Chloroflexota > Anaerolineae > Promineifilales > Promineifilaceae > JAJRTP01. The sequence continues at coordinate 7,156 of JALUPA010000176.1, read as the reverse complement.
TCAGAATTTCGTTCTATACTGCGGCTACTTTCTTCATGCTTTTAGTAACGTTTATTCTGCTCCTGACGCCGTGGCTTTCCACGGCGTCTTTTTATTTCTCCCGTCTCGTTCCCACGTTACGTGGGAATGCCTGTCCGGACGCTCTGCGTCCACGCGACGCGGAGTGTCTGGCAGGCGCATTCCCCGCGGAGCGGGGAACGAGGGGGCTGAATGCTTACCTCCCGTCAATCTACAAGCGTAACGTCATAGCCGGATAATGACATCTGTTACTGGCATACGGCCGTCATAATCATTTATGATGACAGAAAATTCAGCACCCTTAACAATCCAGAATTACAATAGATGGAGAAAGGAACAGATTAACTCAACTGAACATACCTGCTCCTTCCCAAATCCGTTGTAATCATCTGTAGTTTTCAGGAGCAAAATAATGAAACATGAATTTGTCAGAGATTGGATGACCAGAGACGTCATCACCGTCAGCCCGGAAACGCCGCTGCCGGAAGCGCACCAGATTATGATGAACGAAGAAATCCGCCGCCTGCCAGTGGTGGATGAGAGCGGTCAACTGGTCGGCATCGTCACGTTGGGGGATGTGCGCGGAGCGCAGCCATCGCCGGCCACTTCTTTAAGTATTTGGGAACTAAACTACCTGCTGTCCAGTCTCAAAGTAAAAGAAATTATGACGCCTGACCCCATCACCTTATCCTGCGAAGCCACCATTGGCGAAGCCGCCCGCGCTATGCTGGAAACCAGAGTGAGCGGTCTGCCCGTGGTAGATTCTCACGGCAATTTACAGGGTATCATTACCGAATCGGACATCTTTAGTATGGTTGTGCTGCACGAATGGAGCGATATTGAGGAAGAAGATGAGGAAGAGTTGGAACCCGCGTAACGCCGCCGGTTATTAAACCAGGGTAAAAAGCCAGGCTGATGAAGTCTGGCTTTTTTGTTGCGGTCAAGCATTGTCGTAGGGCGATTTGGCAAATCGCCCTACGTGACGGCGGGCTTTGCAATCATCTGGCCTTGTGGCACAATCTTTAACATGAAACGGCCGTCACCCCACATTCGCCTGCAACTGAAATTTCCCCTGATTATTTTGGCGGGGCTGCTGGTAGCCGCTTTCCTCTTGCCGGATCGGGTGTGGAATACGATGCTGGTGGGTTTTGGCGGCATGTTTCTGGCGGCCTGGCTGTGGGTGCGGACCTTGGCAAAGGGGCTGCATGGCTCGCGCCAACTGCGTTTTGGCTGGGTGTCTGTGGGCGACCGGCTGGAGGAAAATTTCAGTTTGCGCAATGAGAGCTGGCTGCCGGCCTTGTGGGTGGAGATTCTGGATGAGAGCAATGTGCCGGGGTACAGCACGGCCGTTGTCCGCAGTGTGGCTGCCGGAGAGACAGATCATTGGCGCAATGCCGCCATTTGCGAACGGCGCGGCCAGTTTCATCTCGGCCCCTGGGCCATCCGCAGCAGCGATCCGTTTGGTCTGTTCAGCCTTACCATTGAGTATCCGGTGGTGGACGAAGTGATTATCCATCCGCCCATTTACGGCCGTCTGCCCATCCCCCTGCCAGCCGGACGGAGCAACGGCCGTGTCCGGGCCAGCCAACGCGCCCCACAAGCCACCCTCAACGCCGCCAGCGTGCGCCCCTATCACGCCACCGATCCGCAGCGCTGGATACACTGGCCGACAACTGCCCGCCGCGACGAACTGTTCGTGCGTGAATTTGACCTGGACGCCGCCGGGGACATCTGGCTGCTGCTGGATATGCAGGCGGCCGTGCAGTTGGGCCAGGGCAGGGAAGGTACGGAGGAACAGGCGGTTTTACTGGCCGCGTCGCTGGCCGCCAGAGCGTTGCGCCAGAATCGGGCGGTGGGATTGGCGGGATACGGCCGTGTCCCCCAGGTCGTCAGCACGGGGCGGGGGCAAGGGCAACGGTGGCGTATTTTGCGGGTACTGGCTTTGGTGCAGGCAGATGGCGACACCAATTTGTCCCTGGCGCTGCGCGATTTAGGCCAGATAGCCCGGCGCGGTACAGCAGCCGTCATTATCACGCCCAATAGCGGCGCCGCCTGGCTGCCGGATTTGGCAGCGCTGGCCCAAAAAGGGATCGAGAGTCACGTTATCCTGCTGGATCGCCCCAGTTTTGGCGGCGCGGGCCACAGCCTGGCCTTGCAGGAAACTATCCACCAACTGGGATGCAACGCCAGCATTATCCAGCGCAACGAAATCGGCCAACCCCTGTTGGAGCAGCAGCGACGCGGCTTCTGGGAATTCCGGGTAACTGGCACGGGGAAAGTGGTAACGGTACGTAATCCGCTGTTAGAAACAGATTAGCCGCGGATTACGCGGATTTATCAGGATTTTTCTCTGGTAATTATTTGCGAACTTCGCGTCCTTTGCGGTTTTTTCAGTAAAGTCATCCATAATCCTCAAAAATCCGCGCAATCCGCGGCAGAAAATGAAATGACGAGAGTAATTGTGTGGGGCTGGCATCGTTTCCGGCCGGCGGAAGGGTGGCTTTCGCTGGCGCTGCTGGCGACGGCCATCGCCCTGGCTGGCGGGGCGGTTTTGGCGGTGGGCTGGACGGCGGAAGATGGGGTGGTCATTCCGGCGCTGATATGGGGGTTGGGGTTAGGTGTGCTGCTGGCGAAACGGCCGTTGCCCACCCTGCCCGCCTGGCTGCTCATCAGCCTCTACGCCCTGCTGATTACCACCCTGCATTTGGCCCGCTTGTGGCCGCCGCTGCCCGTTTTGCTGGATGGCTGGGAGCCGACGCGCCAGTTCTGGCTGCAAAACGGCGCTTTGTTTGCCGACCGAATGGCTAGTTGGTTTGTGGCTGTTCTGGGGGGCGGTTCCAGTCAGGAAACCATTGTTTTTGCTTTTGGATTGGGGCTGTTTTCCTTTTTACTGGCCGCTTTTGCCGGCTGGAGCGCCTTCCGGCAGAAACGGCCGTTCCTGGGGCTAATCGTTTTGGGGACGGCGCTGGCGCTCAACAGCTACTTTGGCGTGGTGGAGATTTGGTGGCTGGCCGGATTTATCGGTGTGGCCGCTTTGACGACGGCCGTTATTCACTATGCGAATTTGGAACAGGGTTGGGACAGCCACGGCGTAGATTATTCCGGTGAAGTGCGCCTCGAACTGATTATGCACGCCGGGGTTATTGCCGCGTTTCTCATCGCTCTCTCCCTGCTCCTGCCCGCGTTCAGCATCACCAAATTGCAAGAGGCTTTTGTCCAGTGGACGGCCGTGCAACAGACAGACGAAACGCTGGGACGCGCCTTTGCCGGTGTGGCCCAGCCCCGGCAAAACCGGCCGGAAGCCAATCCCGGCGGCGTGGGCGGCAGCGGCTTGCTGCCCCGCAACTACCTGCTGGGCTTGCCGCCCGATCTGGCAGAAACAGTGATGATGACGGCTACGGTCAGCGTCGCCGGCGCAGACGGGCAGCCAGAAATTGCGCCCTCCTCCCTGGTGCGAGGGACGCACTGGCGCGCCTTGAGTTACGACGTATACACCGGGCGCGGCTGGGCCATCTCCGAAGAACGGCGGGAGACGATTCCGCCCAACGCGCCCATCCCCCTGCCGCCTGCCGACGGCCAGACTGCCCTCTGGCAAGAAATAAACTGGGTGAAGGATCGGCGCATCATTCGCTATTCGGTGGGGCTGCCGCAGCAGTTTGAGGAGGAGGTGACGGTTTCCTGGCGCGGCCTGAGCGATTTGGCGCGGGTGTGGGGCACGCAAACGCGCTATCGGGTGCAGTCCAGCCTGACGACGGCCGGGGCGAATGAATTGCGGGGTACGGCCGTCAGCGACATCCCCCCCGCCATCCTCGCTCGCTACACGCAATTGCCCGACGCCGTGACGCAACGCACTCGCGATCTGGCCGGAGAAGTGGCGGGACAGTACGACAACCCTTACGATCAGGCGCGGGCGCTGGAACAATTTCTGCGCCAATACCCCTACACGCTGGACGTGGCACTGCCGCCGGAAGGCCGCGATCCGGTAGACTTTTTCCTCTTTGATTTGCAAAAAGGGTACTGTGATTATTACGCTTCGGCGATGGTGGTGATGGCCCGCAGCCTGGGTCTGCCCGCCCGCCTGGGCGTCGGCTTTCTGGCCCAGCCGCCGGATGAAAACGGGGTGCAGACCATCCGGCAGATCAACGGCCATTCCTGGGCAGAAATTTATTTTGCCGGGTACGGTTGGGTAGAGTTTGAACCGACGGCCGCATTCCCCAGCCCGCGCGATGAGACGGCCGTCGCCGCCACCCCCATCGGCGTTGACCCGGCTGAGGAACCGTATGCCGAGGTGGCTGTTCCTGATATTCCGGAACGGTCACGGCCGTTTCCCTGGCAGCGGCTGGTCGTTGTGGGCAGCATTTTGGGGTTGGCAGTCATCATCTGGCGGCGGCAGCGGCAAAAGCGGCGGGGGTGGGATGAGGTGCAGTGGCGGTACGGCCGTTTGCAAGCCAACGCCGCCAAAATCGGCCAACCCGTCCCCGCCAGCCAGACGCCGGAGGAGTTTACGGCGGCGCTGCTGGCCCGGTTGGATTGGTGGGGGGAACGGCCGTATCTGGCCCGGCTGATTGCTCCCATGCGCCCCCACGTCATCCGCCTCAGCGCTGCCTTTGGCCGCCGCCAATATGCGCCTGATCATCCGCTGAATACGGCCGTGGCGCGGGAATCTTGGGAGGAGTTGAGACGGCCGTTTTGGGTGTTGCGGGTTTTGCAGAAGATTATTAAGCCTGGCAGTTGAAACTGCTACAGTTGCGCAGTCAGCCTGCGCCGACTGAATTCCAACCGGCGCAGGCCGGTTTTGCAACCATTGCCGCGAATTTATTCGTTTTTGGGCGGCCGTTACCCGCTTACGCTTCGCCGTTAATGCTGATAGACAGAAAACTATCTGTGTCTACGTCGTAAGTCGTCTGAAAATAACAGTCGCCCCCATCTGAAACTTCCAGAGGCACGCTGCGCCAATCCAGCCCCGAGGTCTTGCAGAAAAATTCAACGTAGATGAGCCGCTTTCCCGCCTGTTCAATGCCAAAATACTGGCGTTTGTAAGCCGGTACCCGCTGCCAAAGCGGCGGATCGTCCGACTCAAGAGGGGCCACGTCTCCGCTTTCCTGCAAAAAGGTGATTAGCCCATCTTCCAGAGCGGCAATATCAGCCTCTGTGGGCATCCAGCCGGCATCTGCCTTCCCCGGCGCAACCCGGGCGGAAACTTCTGGCGGGAAAATCACGCCTTCATACGTATCCGCGGCCACAAGGACAGGCGCCAGGGCCACTTTGGTTTCTGTGAAGGCTGCGGTCAGAACGGTATCATCCGGCCCGGACGCCCCACAGCCAACCAACAGCCAAACTGTGAACAAACTCCAGAAAATATAAATCAATCGTTTCCAGCGCATTTTCCCTACCTCTTAACGTTTTCCCTACTTGCCGCGAGTCGTGGGGCGCGAGCAAAACCCCCAATACTTTGCAGAACGGACACCGTTCCTGCCCGTCTCACCATGATGCCAACCATATTCTACAGGAGTTGTTCATGCGCACAACGTGCCACTGATCGCCCTCATGCACTGCCACGTCATCCACCTCAGCGCTGCCTTTAGCCGCCGCCAGTACGCGCCCGATCATCCGTTGGATACGGCCGTGGCTCGTGAATCGTGGGGGAGGTTGAGACGGCCGTTTTGGGTGTTGCGGGTTTTGCGGAGGATTGTGGGGTGAGGGGTTTGGGTACGGCCGTTTCTACCAGAACTTCCTGGCTATTGCTAAACAAACAGCAAAGTTTTATACTGCTGACAAGCTGTTTTTTGTCGATAAAAGAGGTTTACCCCACTCTTATATTTGATAAAGCCCAGTTTTTCATTATACTCCGCAAATTCCGCTGAATATTACGGTTTTTTGGGGTACCGAGCAGCAGGTATGCAGGTGAAATATGTGGGAGAGTTCGTATTGGAATTTTTTGCTTTGTGAGAATCATTGCACGGAGAAGCGAGTGTTAGGAAGTGAAACTTGATTACCTGCGAGACACAAACATCCAAATTTTCTGCTGATAAGTTGGTTTGGCATAAAGCAATTGAAAAATAAAGGAGGAATCATGGCTGAGGAAGCAACCAAAGCTTGCCCGTACTGTGGTGAGACCATCAAGGCTATGGCTATCAAATGCAAACACTGCGGAAGTGACCTTACTAAAGTGGACAAGTTGACAAAGAACAAACCTCAGAAATCGAACAAGAAAAATATCATAGTGGTAGCAGGGATTTTAGTGTTGCTAGTCGTGGCAATCATTTGGTTGATCTTGGCTCAGTCGCCGAATGAAGCGGAAAAAGGGGATGAGACGCCAGTTGTTGCTGCTCAACCTACGCAGAAGCCCGAGATACAGATTTGGACTAACAGCGGTGTACTCAAACGAATCGAGTCGACCAATGTATTACAAACAACGGTATTCAGAGTCGATACAGTTATCAGAACAGAAAAAGAAGGAAGCTGGTTTTTCAACTTGGGGGGACAGAATCTATTGTTTTTTGTTCAGGGCGTTGTCACAGCAGGAGTTGATTTAAGAGAGCTTGGGGAAGAGAATATTGACGTCTCTCAAAGCAGTAAAACTATTGTGATCACTCTTCCCCCTGCCAAGGTAATCAGTGCGGAGATAGAATCTTATCGGGTAGAGGATTACCAGGGGCAAGAGCCAGACGAAGTCTATCTTGAGTTGATTGAACAAGGATTGGAAGTAGGGAAAACACAAGTAGCAGCAACGGCATGTGAGAGTGGGATTTTGCAATACGCAACTATGGATGCCGAAAAAGCGTTCTCACAGATAATGAGTTTTGCTGAATTCACCGGATATGAGGTAGTAGTCAAAACCACGCCTGTGACTGATTGTTCGATAAATGTCAGTGTAAAACAATAATAAACAAGCAAGCCTGCCGAAAGCGACGACGTATGCTCTAGAGAGAATGGGAGTTCCTCTTAACATTATTTTGGCTCACGGGACAGGTATGCCTAACCTATACTTATGACCGACCGCCTAATCAAGTCAGTCTGTGGGAAGCAGTCTCGTTTTTTGATATGTTTCATGCGTAGTTTGATGTCAACGAACTCCGACAACTGATGCGCAAACCTCTATGTAACTTAAAATCAAAGAGAACAGACCTATGTCAAA
>JALUPA010000175.1 GCA_027054335.1 Ardenticatenaceae bacterium | reverse complement strand
GAACGTGGGAACGAGACGGGGGAGTGAACGGTTACCTTATTTGACTTCTTAAAATCCCTTAGTAAAATAGAACATATGAGCGATTACTGGATTCGCGCCAGCGAGATTTCTAACTACCTCTACTGTCGCCGATCCTGGTGGTTGCAGCGGCAGCGGGGCGCAGCTTCCCGGAATGTGCGGGAATTGCAGAAGGGGAGACGGTATCATCAACGGCACGGCCGTACCGTGTGGCAAGCGGTCTGGCTGCGACGGCTGGCTTACGTTGTCTTGTTTGTTTTGCTGGCCTTCGTTACCTTCCAGTTAATAACGAGATGACAAGTGAACTCTGGATTTTGGGTGTTGTGGTTTTGCTGCTGGCGGTGGGCTTATTCTTGCTGTTCTTTTCCCAACGCAAGGAGTCGGAGACCGGTTTGCCTCGCGGCCGTATCATTTACACTGATACGGCAACCTGGTTTCCCAACCAAGCGCCGCTTTCTGATAGGAATCTCAAACTAACGGGGAAGCCGGATTATCTGGTGGAAGAGGGCGGCCAGATTATTCCCGTAGAAATTAAATCAGGCCGCGCTCCCCAATCTCCCTGGGAGGGCCACGTGATGCAGTTGGCTGCCTATTGCCGGCTGGTGCAGGAGAATTACGACGTCCGCCCTGATTACGGTATTATCCAGTATGAAGATCGGGCGTTTGCTGTGGCGTATACGGCCGTTCTGGAAGAAGAACTGCTGGACGTGCTGACCGAAATGCGTCAGGATTTGTTTGCCGCCGACGTGCCGCGCGATCACGATGACTGGGGGCGCTGTTCTCGCTGCGGCGTCCGCCTCGACTGCGACCAGCGGTTAGCCGATTGATTTTCCTACTCTGTGATTATTTGTTCTTGAAAACTGATTACTGTTTCTTGAAACTTGCCGTTATAATAGAATCTGCGTTGGCTATTGGCGGCAATCTCCAATAACCAATCTCAGTAGATCCAAAATCTCACTTTTTTGCCGCGGATTACGCGGATTTGGGGGATTAAATTTGTAAAAATCTGCGTTAATCCGCGCAATCCGCGGCTGAAGGCTTTGAAATTTGGATTTACCGAATCTCCAATCTCTATTTACGGAGGCAATTTTGACAGCGATACAACGGGCGAAGGGAATGCAGGACGTGCTTCCCGAAGATCGCCGCTATTGGGATATGGTCATCGGCAAAGCGACGGAACTGGCGGGGCGTTACGGCTTTGCCCGCATTGACACGCCGATTATGGAGTATACGGAATTGTTCCAGCGGGGCGTGGGCACGGGTTCCGACTTTTTTGTGCAAAAGGAAATGTACACCATCGAGGAACCGGATGGCAGCAGCCTGACTTTGCGCCCGGAATTTACGGCCGGGGTGATGCGGGCGTACATTCAAAACGGCATGTCCAGTTGGCCGCAGCCGGTCAAACTGTACACTATCGGCCCGGCTTTCCGGCGGGAGCGGCAGCAGGCGGGGCGTTACCGGCAGCACAGCCAGTTTAACTGCGAAATTTTGGGTGAAACAGACCCGGCAGCTGACGTGGAAGTGATG
>JALUPA010000174.1 GCA_027054335.1 Ardenticatenaceae bacterium | reverse complement strand
TTATTTGGATGACCGGACTGTCCGGCGCCGGCAAGACGACGATTGCCCTAGAACTACTGCGCCAACTGGACGGCCGTAACCTGAAACTGGAACGGCTGGACGGCGACGTCGTCCGGGAAAGCCTGACGGCTGACCTGGGCTTCTCGGCCGCAGACCGGCGTAAAAATATCGAGCGCATCACCTTTGTGGCCAAGCTGCTCTCCCGCAACGGCGTAGGCTGCATCTGCTCCTTCATCTCGCCCTACCAGGCCGTGCGTGACCATGTGCGGGAAAACACCACCAACTTTCTGGAAGTGTTTGTAGACGCCCCGCTGGAAGTGGTGATTGATCGGGACGTTAAAGGTCTGTACGAAAAGGCACTGGCCGGAGAAATTCCCAACTTTACCGGTATCTCCGACCCTTTTGAAGCGCCGCAAAACCCGGACATCCACCTGCATACCGACCGGGAAACAGTGGCAGAAAGCGCCCGCATCATCATTGAAGAACTGGAACGGCGCGGCTTGATCCCTGTGGCTGAACTGGTATAAATTTTCACCGCGGAGGGTGCAGAGATCGCAGAGGGGTCTCTTTGGGAAAATTCTCCGCGCTCTTCGCGCCCTCCGCGGTTTGATCTTATGACGATAGACGAAGCGCTGGCTTACGGCCGTGCCCAACTTGCCCACTCTCCCACACCCCGCCTCGATGCCCGAATACTGTTAGAACATCTGCTGCAACGGCCGTACAGCTATTTCCTGGCGTATGGGGATAAAAAGTTAACGGCCGGGCAGTTGGCTGATTACCAGCACTTGATTGCCCGCGCCCGCCAGGGTGAACCGATTCCCTACATCACCGGGCAGGCCCCTTTTTTCGATTTTATGGTGCGAGTAAATACGGCCGTTCTCATCCCCCGCCCCGAAACAGAGGAACTGGTCACGCAGGCCAGCCAATATGCCCAAACCCTCCCTGCGCCGCACATCGTAGACGTAGGCACGGGCAGCGGCTGCATCGCCATTGCTCTGGCCCGGCAGTTGCCCCAGGCCCGGATCGAAGCTGTAGACATTTCCGGTGACGCGCTGGCCGTGGCCCGGGCTAACAGGCGCAAATTAGCGCCGGAGCGCATCCGCTTCTACCAGGGCGATTTGTTACAACCCATTTCCGCACCCCCGGACATTGTCGTCGCTAACCTGCCTTACATTTCTGAGAGCGAGTGGACGCTGCTGGACGATGGGGTAAAATTGCACGAGCCATCGCTGGCCCTGAAAGGGGGCGCCGATGGCCTGGATCTGGTCAAACAGCTGCTGCAACAAGCTATGAACAAACTCCGTCCCCACAGCGCTGTTTTTCTGGAGATTGGCTGGCAGCAGGGCGAAGCGATAACTCAACTGGCCCGTGCCCGCTTCCCTACCGCCGCCATACAACTCTTACCAGATTTGGCTGGGCGCGATCGAATATTGATAATAACCTGAGATTTTCCCCGCATGGATACTGGTAAAGCCGAATTTGCGAATGCTCTACCTGAATCGAATCTGTGGCTAATATAGCGTTAGTATAATGCACAATGTAATGAGATAACCATGTCCGAATACGAAGTTGATAAAAACAAAACGTTCCAATCATTTGACACATCCTGTTCACATTTGAGTGAATCGCAAAAAAGCAACTTGCTTGACGTATACAATATAGCACGGAGATTTTCTGAATTACGAAAGGGGTGGTTGTATTTGGAGGGGTGCCCAGGAACGGGGAAAACCCATTTAGCTTGTGCGATTGCAAATGATTTTTTGAATACTCTACCTGATGCTGATCGAAATGAATTAGAAGTACTTATTTATCAATCAGTACCCTTATTGCTAGATCGTCTTCAGTCAAACAAAGACGATTCAACAATCAATGTGTTATTAAATTTACCATTGCTTATACTAGATAATTTGGGTATGCAAGCAAATACTTCTTGGCGTACAGAGAAGTTGTTTCAAATTCTTGATTACCGTTATGTTAAACATCTCCCAACTGTAGTTATTAATAATCAAAACAGGTTATTTCTTGAAAGACATATTTACTCTAGGCTGACTGACACGGATTTGGTCACTTCTATTCTGCTTGATTTACCGGATTATAGAAACGGTGGTGATGCTTATACATCATCAATGCATAAATATGCTGATAAGACGTTCAAGACATTTCAACAAAGGGAAAATGAGGGTTTTCAAGGCAATAGAACGAGAAATTTGCAGAGAGCGATAGAAACTGCACAAACATTTGCCCGAAAACCCAATAATTGGTTAGTTTTTGCCTCACTGGAACACGGGAATGGGAAGACTCATTTGGCTGCTGCAATTGGTAATTATCAAGTAGCGTTAGGTAATTCGGTTCATTTCTATGTCATGTCTGATTTATTAGATATTCTTAGATTCTCCTATGATGCGAGTAACATGTACACGTTTTATCAAACACTTGATGAAATACGAAATTGTCAATTACTGATTTTGGATGACTTGGTTACACAAAATTGGTCAGCTTGGGCGACTGAGAAGATGATACAGATTCTTGATCATCGCTATGTTATGAATTTGCCAACTGTGATAACCACGACGGAAGGGCTTAATGAAATCCAACCACAGGTATTTTCACGTATGCTCGACGGTACAGCTACAATTTTCATCATAGAAGTCCCTGCTTACCGTGGCAACATACGAACTAGAAACAAAAAATAAAGAATTAGGACGTCTTACTAACTTAGTAACCATCTAAAAACAAGTTTACCCAAGAAGTTCAACTTCTCAGAGAAGTTGAACTTCTAAAACGGGAAGTAATTTATGGACGCTTACTTAAGTGATGTCGAGTGGAAGAGTGGAGACGAAAACGGAACTGATACCGGCTGATGCGCCGGGCGCTGTTGACCGGGTGGCGGCTTATGTACGGCAGGGCCGGCTGGTGGCGCTGCCCACGGATACAGTTTACGGCGTGGGCTGTGCCGCTTTTGATGAGGCGGCTATTCGCCGTTTGTACGCGGTGAAGCAACGGCCGTATCACAAAGCAATCCCTATTCTCCTGGCCGATCTGGCTGACTTGACGGCCGTTACAGCCCACATTCCCCCTGTGGCCCAGGCGCTCATGCGGCGCTATTGGCCGGGGCCGCTCACCATCATCCTGCCTAAACACCCTGCTTTGCCCGCTGTCCTCTCCCCTAACGAAAGCGTGGCCGTGCGTATTCCGGATCATCCGGTGGCGCGGGCGCTAATCCGGGCGGCCGGCGGCGCCATGGCTGTGACCAGCGCCAATCTGTCCGGGCAGCCTCCGGCGCAAACGGCGGCGCAGGCGGCTGCTTATTTGGGAGATGGGGTAACGGCCGTATTAGACGACGGGCCGGCTCCCATGGGACAGGCGTCCACTATTGTTCTTTGTGACGGCGAGCAAATCCGCGTCATCCGATCCGGCCCTGTGCCCGATAACGAACTACAAAATCTGGCTGAGGCTCTGAAAACCTTATGAGTGGAATTTTTATCCCCCTGGCGTTGACCTTTGCCGCCTTGTTTGCTGCTTTTAGCGCCTATCGTGGCATCCGGCGCGGTGGCGCTCGCTTTTATACCCTGGAACGAGAAGCCATTCTAAAACGGGCCAGCATGAGTTTGGCCGGGGCTACCCTTTTGTTTCTGGCAGCCATCACCCTGCTCGTCCTGCAAATCCGCCAGGCGCAGAGGCAGCAAGCGATTGAATCTGGCGAATTGGTGATTGAAGGTGAAGTTACCAGCACGCCGTTGCCGGGAATTGATACCTTCCCTCCCACACCTTCCCCTACCGCTACGATAGATACCACCGTCCCTACGGCAACAGCCACACCTATTTTGTGCCGGGCAGTGGTAGAAGGTACAGACGATAATGGCTTGACTTTGCGTGATGCTCCCGGCGGCGGCGAGGTGGATATTTTGCCGGAAGGGTCGTTGGTACAGTTGGTGAAAGATGTAGAGCCGCAAGAGGTCAACGGGTTGGTCTGGCGCAATGTCCGCTCCATAATTACGGGGAATGACGGCTGGGTGGCTGAAGATTTCCTGGCGCTTGGTTCCGGATGTGAATGATGCTCATGGGCATAGATGCCAGCCGCGCTGTGACCAGCCGGCGCACGGGCACAGAAGCCTACGCCTGGTTTTTAATCCGCGCCCTCATTCCTTTGGCCGGGCAGCGCGGCCACTCGGTTCGGTTATATTTTAACCGGCCGCCCCCGTCTGATTTGTTTCCCCAGGCAGACCACGTAGAAAATGTAATCATCCCCCAGGCCCGCTTGTGGACGCATACCCGGTTGGCGGTGGAACTGCACCGCCGGCCGCCGGACGTGTTCTTTACGCCGGCGCACGTCATCCCGTTTAGCTGGCGCGGCCGTTCCGTCGCCACCATCCATGACCTGGGCTACCATCATTACCCGGAAAGTCATCCCCGCCGCCAACGCGCCTATTTGCGCTGGAGTACGCGGCATAACGGCCGTCGCAGTTGGCGCGTCATTGCCGATTCCCAGGCGACTAAAGAGGATTTGATCCGGTTTGACGGCCTCTCGCCGCACAAAATCGGGGTCATTTACCCTGGCGTTGATCCTGATTTGCGCCCGGTAACGGATAAGTCCCGGATTACGGCCGTTCTGCAAAAGCACAACATCACTCCTCCCTACTTTCTGTTCCTCAGCACTTTGCAGCCCCGCAAAAATCTGAGCCGCCTCATTGACGCTTACGGGCAAAGCGGCGTCCCGCACCAGCTCGTCCTGGCCGGCAAACCCGGCTGGTTGGCCCAACCCATCCTGGACAAAATCACCAACTGCCAATTTTCCCATCCCCAATCTCCAATCTCTCCCCCAATCACCCTGCCTGGTTATATCTCCAACGGTGACAAGGCTGCTTTACTTTCCGGGGCGACGGCCGTCCTCTATCCCTCGCTCTATGAAGGGTTTGGTTTTCCGGTGTTGGAGGCGCAAGCTTGCGGTACGGCCGTTCTCACGTCCCGCACCAGTTCCCTGCCCGAAGTGGCCGGAGACGCCGCCCTGTTGGTAGACCCCCTGGACACAGAGGCGATGGCAGCCGCTATTCGTCGCCTGGCCCAGGATGAAGCGTTACGCAGAGCGTTGGCAGCTAAGGGATTGGTCAATGTGCAGCGGTTCAGTTGGGGGGATACGGCCGGGCAGGTACTCAACCTTTTTGAAGGCCACCTTCTGTAACCGTCCACTCCCCCGTCTCGTTCCCGCGTTCTACGTGGGAATGCCCGCCCGGACGTTCGGCGCCCACGCGACGCGGAGTGTCTGGCGAGCGCATTCCCCGCGGAGCGTAGAACGAGGGGCCGAATGCTTGCAAAAAAAAGACCGGGCTGTCTAATGCCCGGTCTCAAAAAACATAAGATAGTATAC
>JALUPA010000173.1 GCA_027054335.1 Ardenticatenaceae bacterium | reverse complement strand
GGTTACGGCCGTAGCCTTTGCGGTAGGCGTTGGCGTGTTGGTGGGGGCTAACGTGGGGGTGGGGGTAACGGCCGTATTCCCTTCCGGCGTAACCGACGGCAAAACACCGGGAACCAACGTTGCTCCCCCCACCACATCTTCACCCCCTGCGCTGATATTGGGCGGCGGCAAAATGGGGGTGGGTGTTACGGCCGTTTCCGAACCGCAGGCGGCCAAAGCAAGCAACCAAACAAACAAACTGATTTTCCAAAATCGTGTAAACATGGCAATGACTCCGGCCGCAGATTGCGCGGATTGACGCAGATTTTTATACAATCAATCCCGCAATCCGCGCAATCTGCGGCTAAAAAATGAAAATTTTGATCTAGAATCTCCAATCTCTAATCCCCAATCTCCACCAAAAAAGCCAATTCCGTCTCAAATTCAAAACGGCGCACGCGCCAGTTACGGCCGTCAGCCAATTTAGCAAAATGCGCCGTATAATTCGCCACCATCCCCTTGCGCCGCCCTCCCAGACTGCGCGCCGGGTAGCTGATGAGCAAGTAGCGGGCATCCAGATTGTCCAACAGGCGAGCGGCGGCCGTTTTGTCCACTTGCTCCAGGCAGGGCAGCGTTTTGAGAATGAAGGCGATGTCGGCCGTTTCCACCGGCAGCCGGCCGATCACGTCGCGGGTTTGGGCACGGCCGTTCACCCCCAACAACTTAAAAAAGTCCTGTAAAAACGCCGTCATATCCCCATAAATATCGTAAGCGTGGTAAGATGCGTCGTCCGCCAGCGGCATCCAGGGCCAGGCCAGCGGGTTCAGGCCGCAAGCCACATCAATCACAGACTGGATGGGCGGCAAATCGGCCAGAATATCGCGGTAAAAGCTGTCCAGGATGGGCAAACGCTCACGGGTGGAGGCGTGTAAGGCCAGCAAATCGCGGCATGTCTGGCGGAAGGCAACGGGGTCGTCGCGGGTTTGTTGCAGACGGGCCAGCGCCTCGTCGTAATCAATTCGCGCCGCAAAATAGGCGCCGCCTACCTGATGCAGCTTATTTTTGGTAGACTTAACTGCTTCTTTATGAGTGCGCCGCGCCGCCAATTCCCGTGCGCCAATGCGCCGCATGAGGTCAAGGCTAAGATGGCGGTATTTGGCGCTTTGGCTGACGGCCATTACCAGTTTTTCCAATTCATCTGTCATGTGATAATTTTACAGGTAATTGAGTAACTGGGTAATTGAGAAATTAAGGTATTGGGTAATGAATGATGATTCCAGCAACTATTCCCACCCCGGCGGAACGCCGCATCGCCATCCACGTCGCCCCGGCAGCGGAACGTTCCATCCGCGGCGGCCATCCCTGGGTGTTTGAAAATTCCATCCAAAAGCAAAGTTTTGCCGGCCGTCCCGGAGATTTAGCCGTCTTGTTTGACCGCAAACACCGCTTTCTGGCCGTCGGATTGTACGATCCCACTTCCTCCATCCGGGTGCGCATTTTGCAGGCAGGTAAGCAGGCCGCCATTGACGCTGCCTGGCTGCAAGAACGTCTGGCTGCTTCTGCCGCCATTCGCCGCCCCCTGCGCCACACCGATACTACCGGCTACCGTCTGGTTCACGGGGAAAATGATGGCCTGCCGGGATTGGTTATTGACCGGTATGACGAGACTTACGTCATCAAACTGTATACGCCGGCCTGGATTCCCTGGTTGGCGAATGTGATTGGGGGATTAACGGCCGTCACCCAACCCGCCCGCATCATCCTGCGCCTCAGCCGCGCCTTGCAGCGGCAGGAAGAATGGCTGTACGGTCGGCAAGACGGCCAGACACTGCTGGGCGACCCGCCGGCCGCCCCCATCCTCTTCCGGGAAAACGGCCTGACCTTTGAGGCGGACGTGCTGCGCGGCCAAAAAACTGGCTTCTTCCTGGATCAGCGGGACAATCGGGCGCGGGTGGAAGAATTGGCCGAGGGCAAGTCGGTTCTCAACGTTTTTGCCTACACGGGGGGCTTTTCCGTCTACGCGGCGCGGGGTGGGGCTGTTCGCGTTACCAGTCTAGACATCAGTCCGGGGGCGCTGGCGGCGGCCAAACGCAACTTTGCCCACAATCGGGCTGATCCCCAGGTGGCTGCCTGCCGCCACAAAATCTGGTCGGGCGACGCCTTCGAGGGGTTGGCGGAGATGGCGGTGCAAGGCCGTATGTTTGACATGGTGATTTTGGACCCGCCTTCATTTGCCAAGAAGCAGGCGGAAGTGGAGAAGGCGTTGGCGGCTTACGGCCGTCTGGTCAAACTGGCTCTGGGGGTATTAAATGCGGAGGGGATTCTAGTGGCCGCGTCCTGTTCCAGCCGGGTTTCCAGTGACGAGTTTTTCCGCACAGTCCACCAAACAGCGCGATTGGCGAGACGGCCGTTGCGCGAAATCGAGCGCACAAGCCACCCGCTGGATCACCCCATCTCCTACCCCGAAGGCGCTTATCTGAAATGTCTGTTTGCCGCTGCGCCCTGAGCAGTTAAAAACGCGGCAGGAGTATAACAAGAAATCGTGGGGAGCGACAAAGTGCCAGGCACGGGGCAAAACGGCCTTAATCGACTGAACCCGTTCGCCCCGTGCCTGGCACTTGTACCCACAAAACGTTGCTGTACTCGGATTTCAGCCTGTTATTGCGAAACAAACAGTATGATTTTATACTTATACCAAAACAATCAGGATGAAATGGGAGTAACCACACAAACACCATGCAATGTTCAAGCTGTGGTGCCAATATAAGCAGAGGCGATCACTACTGCCCTTATTGCGGTGCGGAAAACCTCCAATACCAACTGCCTGTAGCGGAAGTGGACGCGCTTCTGGAAAAAGGGCTGAAGGCGTACCAGGCAGATGAGTTTGCTACGGCCGTTAGCTGCTACCGCCGGGCCATCCTGTTGGACCCGGACGTGTTTAACGCTTATTTCTACATGGCCTCCAGTTTATCCGCCCTGGGCAAACAGAAGGAAGCGATTGAAACGATGAAACAAGCCCGGTCGCTAAACCCCGGCAGCGCCGCCGTCTATTACAATCTGGGCTTGCTTTACAAACAGACGGGGCAGAGAAAAGCCGCCCGAAAATCGCTGACAAAAGCGCTGGCCGTCGTGGAAACGGATACGGCCGTGCAAAATCCAGAAAACATGAAGCGGTTGATTAAACAGGAATTGGCCGCGCTCCGATAACGCCACAGATCACGCCTGAATTGGAACCGCTAACAAGTTGCCAAAGGTGTTTTTCTTTGCTACAATTTAGAACATGAGTTCTAATTTTGAATTAACGGCCGTCTGGGAAGATGACTGGAACGACGATTACACCGAAGAAGGCTGGTTTGAAGATGAAGCAGTTTTCTGGACGGAAGCCCTGCCCACTCCGCTGCCGCTCTCGCCTACGGCCGTTATCATCCTCATCCCGCTCCTGCTAATGATCCTAGGAGGCATCTTTCTGCCCAGATTGCCAACGCGCCCGGCCGTATCCCATCCAACCAATCTCGCTGCAACCACCAAAATAGCTAACACCCCTCAAATCAAAGCTGGCGATCTCCAAACTTTTGCCATCATCTACGACAGCTACACTATTACCCAGGGGCCGCACGGCCAATCTTACGGGCAAGCCGCGCTGGACATTGCTGCTGGCCGGGGCAAACCGATCAAATCCCCCATCAACGGCGTCGTCACCGAATTTTACATAGACCAGTACGCCAACCCTACCCTGGTCATCGAGAATGACGTTTACATCGTCACCATGCTGCACGGTGACTTTTCCGTTTCTGTGGGGGATAAATTACAGATTGGGGATCAAGTGGGCACGGAAGGGAACAATGGATACACGATGGATATGGCGGGGAATTTGTGTTACGGCCGTGTCACCTGCGGCAACCACACCCACCTGAACGTCTACAACAAACAAATCGGCGCCAACGTCAACCCATTAGAGTTAATCGAACACTAGATTCAATGGCTCTTTGGGAATTCAGGGGGTTGGCTGAATTTTTGACACGAATTGCGCGAATTTTCACGAATTTTTGTTTATTTTTCGCAGTAATTCGTGAAATCCGTGTCAGATTTTTCCTCGACCCCACGAAATCCTGATGAGCCGATTCAATGAGAAGCGCCTGTAAAGATGATTTCGCTAAAATGAACCATGCCCTCTTTTCCAACTTGTCGTTTACTGCACTATAAAATTCCCCGGTAACAATTGCGCCAACCGCGCAAATGTTACGCTGTGGTCAGTTGTAACTTGCAACCTGCAACTTGCGGTTTATCGCACTATGGTATAATGAAACAGCAAGACATCAATTGAACATCCATGGATAAAATATGTCATGCACATTGTTACACGAAAACGACTGAATGAGTACGCCAAAAAACATCCTGATGCCAAAACATCGCTCGAACATTGGTATAAAGGCATGAAACAAGGTCATTTTCAATCATTTGTGGAATTGCGCGTGGAATTCCCTCATGCTGATCAGGTAGGAAAGTTGACAGTTTTCAACATTGGTGGCAACAAGGCGCATCTTGTTGCCGCAATACATTACAACCGGCAAAAAGTATACATTCGCGCAACATTGACACACAGTGAATACGACAAGGGTAAATGGAAGGAATAAATCATGGCAACAATGGTAACAGAAGTGCAAACGGCTAAAAATGTGTGGCCAATGCTTGAACCCGTCTTGTTTGTTCCCCATGAGGAACGTGAGTACCAACAACTTGTAACCATTCTGGATACCCTGATCGATACAGTAGGCGAAGATGAGGAACACCCTCTGGCTTCATTGATGGAAGTTATTGGCGCGCTAATTGAAAAATATGAGGACGAACACGTCCCGGAACTAACTGAAATCTAGCGACGGCCTAACGCGCCAAAACCCTAATACCCCAACGCCTTCACCACCCAACGCGCCGTCAACGGCATCCCGTCCAGATGCGCCAAAGAAACCAGCCGCGTCGCCAAATCGGGCAGTTCCGCTTGCAAAATGGCGCAAAGCTGACCGTCCCGATTCAATTCAATCACGTAGGTACGCTCATACTTTTCAATAAAATGACGTACCTCATCATTAATCGGCAGCGCCCGCAGCCGCATAAAACTGGTCTTGACGCCCTGTTCCGCCAAGCGATCCCGCGCCTCCTCAATCGCATACAGCGTTGTGCCGTAAGCCAGAATGCCAAATGCAGCCCCTTCAACCTCATCAACCACCGGGCCGGGAACCAGTTGCCGCGCTGTTTCCCATTTGCGTTGCAGGCGGGCCATGTTGGCTTCCCACACCTGCGGGTCTTCGCTGTAAACCGCATTCTCGTCATGCCCTGTGCCGCGGGCAAACCAGGCGCCCCGCCAATTCTCATCACCGGGCAGTGTGCGGTAGCCAATGCCGTCCCCATCCACGTCCTTGTAACGCCCCCAATCAGCCGGAATCTCGTCCCCCTGCAACACTTTACCCCGTTTGATCGGCTCCTCCGGGTAGGCAAACGGCCGTGACATCCAGTTATTCATCCCCAAATCCAGGTCGCTCAACACAAAAACCGGCGTTTGCAGCTCATCCGCCAGATTATGGGCTGTCGTGCCAAATGCAAAGCATTCATCAATACTGGCCGGGAACAAAATCACAT
This sequence comes from Ardenticatenaceae bacterium, assembly GCA_027054335.1. Lineage (GTDB taxonomy): Bacteria > Chloroflexota > Anaerolineae > Promineifilales > Promineifilaceae > JAJRTP01. Next base: position 9,311 of record JALUPA010000173.1, on the reverse strand, counting down.
TCTTCGTATCCCCGTGCCCCAGGTAGTAGACAAAGGTCACGTCCCCCTGCCCGGTGCGTGTAGGCAGGCCGGTGCTGGGGCCAACCCGCTGTACGTCCCAAATAACGGCGGGAACTTCGGCAAAGTAGCCCAGTCCTACAAACTCAGCCATCAAAGAGATGCCGGGGCCGGAAGTGGCCGTCATGGCCCGCGCCCCGGCCCAGCCCGCGCCCAACACCATGCCGATGGCTGCCAACTCATCCTCCGCCTGCACCACAACATACGTGGCTTCCCCCGTTTCCGGGTCGCGGCGGTACTGCTTCAGGTAGCTGTTTAGGGAATCTATGATGCTGGTGGAAGGGGTGATGGGATACCAGCCGGCAAAAGTAGCGCCGCCGAACACTTCGCCCAGACCGGCCGCTTCATTGCCGGTCATCATGATTAGCCCCTCGGTTTTATCCATTGGTTCCACGCGGTAAGGGTCACTTTTGGTGAGGTTGGCTTCCGTCCAGGCAAACGCGGCCTGGACCACACCCAGATTAGACTCCACCAGCTTGCGCCGCCCCTTAAAATGGAAATCCAGCGCTTCTTCAATTTTGGTCAGGGGAATCTCCAGCAGTTGGGCCAGCGCCCCCACGTACACCATGTTGGTGATGTAATCCTTCAACTTCCCCTTCATACCCGTCTCCCGCACAAACTGATTGGCGGGAATGGGATAATAGGTCACGTCCTCGCGCTGCGGCACGCTGCGCCAATCCCCATTGTACAGACAGACGCCACCGGACGGCAGTTTTTGGACGTCCTCGGCTACGGTGGACAGGTTGAAGGCAATCAGGATTTCCGCCGTTTCCTGCCGAGCCACATACCCATCCCGACTGATGCGAATGTGATACCAGGTAGGCAATCCCTGGATATTGCTGGGGAAGATATTTTTGCCGTTGACGGGAATGCCCATCTCAAACAGGGCACGCAAAATAGTAAGATTAGCTGTCTGGCTGCCCGTGCCATTGACCGTGGCGGCCACGAGGGAGAAGTCGTTTGTAATCATGGGGAGTAATTGGGGAATTGGGTAATTGGGCAATTACTTAATTACCCAATTACCTAATTACTAATTTTCTGCGAAGCTGGCTTTCATATGGTTAATAACATCGCGGAAGGAAATGATCCCTTCGGGGTGATATTCGCTGTCTACCAAGGGGAGATGGCGGAAGCCGTGGACGGACATTTCGTGCAATGCCTGGACGATGGGCAGATCGGCCGTTAGAGCTACAGGATCGGCCGTCATGTAATCACCCACGTCGGCCGCAGCCAGATCATCCACCAGGCCCGTCACCCGCATTAACACGTCCCGCTCAGTAAAGATACCGATGAGCCTGTCTTTATCATCTGTTATGAGCAGGCAGCCGATGTTGTGGGTGTTCATCTGCCGGATAGCTTTTTCCAACGACGTATCCGCATCCACCGTAATCGGCGGTTTAGGATTTAGATCAGCCAGGGTATTTTCCATCATCAAATCCTGGATAGGTGTGGTTTCGACGGGTTCCTGCTCCAAATCGGCTATATACTGCTCATCAACGTCCAGGGACAGTTCGCCGGTCTGGGCAGTTTGCGGTTCGTCATGTTCCGAGACTGTCCATAAGTCGGCAGAGGTGTATAAAGTGTAAAGGTCGCCGGGGCCTTTGATGTCTCGGGCTTCTTTAATCTGCTGCAACAGCCCCTCTGTGTACGTAGGGCGGGTAACACGGCGAATCACGCCCATTGGTACGGGGAATTCCGGGAAGTTCATGCTGCTAAGAATGTAGGCCAATTCCTTAGAGGTCTCGTCGTGAACGAGCAAATCGTCTTCGGTGATGCCGTTGCCCAATTCCACGACAATGGGGTTAAAGCCATCCAGCATAATACCTTTGTCCTGGTTTTTACCAAAGATCATTGGTTCGCCGTGCTTCAGGTAAAGCAGCGTTTCCGCCCGGTTGCGCCGGTCGCTGATACCTTCCCATTCGACAGGGTTGAAGATGACACAGTTCTGGTATATTTCTACCAGAGAAGTGCCTTTGTGTTGGGACGCCTCGTAAAAGGCTTCGCCCAGATGTTTGGTGTCGGCGTCCAGGGCGCGGGCAATGAAGGTGGCGTCAGCTGCTAAAGCCAGAGAAACAGGGTTGATGGGATTATCCAGCGAACCCATCGGTGAAGATTTGGTAATCTTTCCCCGGGGCGAAGTGGGGGAATACTGGCCTTTAGTCAGGCCATAGATACGGTTATTGAAGAGGAGGATATTCAAATTGACGTTGCGGCGGATAGCGTGGATAAAGTGATTGCCGCCAATGGATAAGCCATCGCCATCACCGGTAACGACCCAGACGCTGAGTTCGGGATTGGTGAGGGCCAGACCGGTAGCTAGGGTGGGGGCACGGCCGTGTATGCTGTGAATACCATACGTGTTCATGTAGTACGGGAAGCGGCTGGAGCAGCCAATGCCGGAAATAAACACGATGTTTTCTTTGGGCACGCCGATGTTGGGCAAGATTTTTTGCACTTGAGCCAGAATAGCATAGTCGCCACAACCGGGGCACCAACGCACCGTCTGGTCGGAGACAAAATCCTTGCGGTTCAGCTTCAGTTCAAGGGGAATGTTGTTTGTACTCATAATATTTTCCGTAATTGGTAATTGGGTAATTGGGTAATTACTCAATTACCCAATTGCTTAATTACTCTAACCAAGAATCTCCTCAATTTTGTTATACACTTCGCTGATTTTGAACGGCCGTGCCGCCATCTTGGGGAACGAGTGAATATCCATGGCAAAAAGGCCGCGCAGGATGAAAGCCAGTTGCCCGCCGTTGATTTCCGGGACAACAACTTCCTTGTACCGACCTAAAATCTTCTCAAAGTTGCGCGGCAGAGGATTGATATAGCGCACGTGAGCATGGGCTACTGAGTACCCTTTCTCTTGTGCCTGAGTCACGGCAGAACGCACCGCACCATAGGTGCTGCCCCAACTGACCAGCAGCAAGTCGCCGGATTCGGGGCCAAAAATATCCTGTTCCGGGATGACGTTGGCCAGGCGGGCGATTTTTTCCTTACGCGCTTGGTACATGGCAATGTTGTCCTCCGGGTCGTAGGAGACGTTGCCGGTGTCCGGCGCCTTGGCCAGACCACCCAGGCGATGTTCCAGCCCTTTGGTACCGGGAATAGCCCACGGCCGCGCCAGCGTTTCCGGGTCTCGTTTGTAGGGCAAGAAGGGGCCGTGGCCGTTGTCGCGGGGCGCGGGATGTTTTACGGGAATTTCCGGGATGTCGTCCGGGTTGGGGATGAGCCACGGTTCAGAACTATTCGCCAGGAAGCCGTCGGACAACATCACGACGGGCGACATGGCGCGGACAGCCAGCCGGGCCGCTTCATAAGCCATGTGGAAGGCGTCGGACGGGCTGCGCGGGGCAATGACGACGAGGGGACTTTCTCCGTTACGGCCGTACATCACTTGCAACAAGTCCGATTGTTCTGTTTTCGTGGGCTGGCCGGTGCTGGGGCCGCCGCGCTGCACGTTGATAATGATCATGGGCAGTTCCAGCATAATGCCCAGCCCCATCGCCTCACTCTTCAGGGCAATGCCGGGGCCGCTGGTACCGGTAACGGCTAACGCGCCGCCAAACGCCGCGCCTAACACAGACCCCATGGCCGCAATTTCATCTTCCGCCTGGAAGGTGCGCACGTCAAAATTCCGCAGCCCGGCCAGGGCGTGCAAAATATCGCTGGCGGGGGTGATGGGATACGTGCCGTAAAAAAGGGTTTTGCCCATCTTTTTGGCGGCCGTTACCAACCCCATCGCGGTGGCCTCATTTCCGGTCACTTTACGGTAGGTTCCCGGCGGCAGGGAGGCGGGGCGCACGCGGAAACGCTGCTGGAAAGTGCGCAGCGTATTACCCATGTTATAGCCGGCCTGCAGGGCGCGCCGGTTAGCTTCGGCGACGGCCGGTTTGCGGCCAAATTTTTTGTCTATCCACTCCAGGGTGGTTTCTAACGGCCGTTCAAACATCCAGAAGACAATGCCCAAAGCAAAAAAGTTCTGCGAACGATCCTTCTCCTTCGTTGTTAACCCTTCAATATCCTTGAGCGCTTCCCGGTTTACCGTCGTCAGCGGCACTTTGATGACATCATAATTTTTCAGGGTCTCATCTTCCAACGGGTTGCTTTTATAGCCTGCTTTTTTCAAGTTGCTGGCAGTAAAAGCATCTGTGTTGACAATGATAGTGCCCCCTTCTTCCAGGTCTGGCAGGCTGGTTTTGAGGGCGGCCGGATTCATAGCCACCAATACCTGCGGCGCATCGCCCGGCGTCAGGATGTCTTTATCAGAAAGATTAACCTGGAAACCACTCACCCCGGCCAATGTGCCGGCGGGGGCGCGAATCTCCGCCGGAAAGTCGGGCATCGTACTGATGTCATTGCCAAATACAGCCGCCGTATTAGTAAACTGGGTTCCGGTCAACTGCATCCCGTCCCCGGAGTCGCCGGCAAAGCGAATGACGACGGAATCAATTTCTTTTACATTATCTTGGTTTGGATCGCTCATAAAAATCTCCTCTGAATCAGCCGCGGATTGTGCGGATTTTATAGCTTGCATCCGCGACTTTTTGTTTTAGCCGCCTTCCACTTTGCGCGGAAATTGCGCCGGTTGAGGCGGCCGGTTGATAACTTCAATCGGATAACGGGCCGCCAGGTACTGAATGATAGAACGATAAGTCATATCACCGGCAATACTGCCATCTTCTGCGATAACAGGCAGATTGCGAACCTGCTCGTCGTGCATTAACCAGAGGGCTTCGGCAGCCGATGATTGACAGGTGATGATCACAGGATTTACCGACATCACATCATCAACAGGTTTGTCCAGCAAATCCGGGTGCAGAGCTACTTTGCGCACAATGTCCCGTTCGGTGAAAACACCGACGAGTTGGTCGCCAGCCAACACCAGACATACATGGGAGTGGTTTTGTCGCATCAGGTTCAGGGCATCCCTTACGGCCGTGCCCGTCACCGTCTCACAATAACCGGATAAATCCAGGTGAGCCACCTGCTCCGCTTCCAATTCTTCTTTTAAGCTCATATATACCTCACTAATTCGTGATGCGTGATACGTGATGCGTGAAAGATTGTTACGCATCACGCATCACGTATCACGCCGGATGGGTCGGCAGCAGAGAGAAATGTTCAATCAAAAGCTGGCGACCCTCTTCAAATTCATTGGCAATTAACGCGGCTACAATTCTTTCGTGGTACAGCCAAACGTCCAGCCAGTATTGATAACCCATGTACCGCGTCAATTCACTGGCTTCATACGCATCCCAGTACGCCTCCAGAATACCGGTGACGAAAGGATTATTCAGACGGCTGAAAATAGTTAAATGTAACAAACGATGTTCCCCATTGGGGATATGAATAGGCTGGCCGCGCAATTTTTCCCAAGCCGTATTGACCAGTTCCTGCAAATAGATTTTGTCTTCTGCCGTTAATTGAGTAACAGCTTCCTGCCAAAAACTGGTTTCCACCGCGCGGCGCAGTTGGCTGAATTGATCAAAATCCGCTTCTGCCGTGCCCAGGCCAAACAAGACGCTGCTGAGGACGGCCGGCGTAAAGCTGTATGGCTCGCGGTGTGTTCCCAGGCGGGGGCGGACAGAGACAAAGCCTAACGTGCGGGCTACTTCCAACTGCTCACGCAGTTTACCCACGCTGACGCCCATCTCCACACTAATTTCATTAAGCGAGGGCAATCGCTCGCCGGCTGCGACTCGTTTTTCGATGAGATAACGCAAAAAATCGGAGTCAAGTTTACTTAATATCATAATAGTTTGATTCATTCGATAAATAGAATGAATCATATGAATACAATGATAACAAAAAGCGGGAGAGAATGCCAGGGGAATTTTGGGGAAATGTAGGTCAATTTTACAAAATTGACCTACTCAGTAATAGCGTACACGAGTGAACAAGGGTTCCCGCGTTTTGGTTTTGCTTTCGGCCGGGTAGCCGATGGTGAGGAGGGCTTGCGGCTGCCAGTCGCCGGGCAGGCTAAGGGTCTGGCGGACGACGTCGGGGCAGAAGAGGGGGGCGCACATCCAGCAAGCTCCCAGCCCCAGGGCGTGCGCAGCCAGGAGTAAATTTTGGGCAGCCAGGGCAGTGCTTTGCCCAGCCATGATCCATTCGTTGCGCTGGCGCACCGGATCGGGGTAGTTGTCCATCTCGGCCATACTCAAGCAGACAAGGATGAGAAGCGGGGCCTGGGTGATACGCTGGTAAGAGCGAGTGACGTCGGCGGCAATGATGTCGGGCGGGACATTGTCGGCTTGCCGGTCGGCTTGCAGTTGTTGGCTCATGGCGGCGGCGAGGGTTTGTTTGATTACGGCCGTTTCAATCACCGCAAAACGCCACGGCTGCCGGTTATGGGCCGAGGGCGCCCAGATAGCGGCCGTTAACATTTGCTCAACCAGGTCTGGAGGGACAGGATTAGAGGTGTAGCGGCGGATGGAACGCCGGGTAGTGAGACAGGTCATCAATTCAGTGTACATGAAGGTATTGTAACGAATCAGCGACCATACAAAAAGCCTTGCCGGGGAGCAAGGCTTTTTGTGGGAAGAGGATAGGAGGCTGTTTGGGAAAACGGAATCACCGTTCGGGGCTATGTAGTTCGGGTGCGGGCGGGTTGTGGGCTGTGATGGGGTGTTCCGCTTCGTTCACATTCAGTGTATACTTTACAAGTAAATGGCTCAAGATGACTTGTTTCCTAAAAATAGCTGGCATATGAGGTTTATGTGACTGTCCGATGGGAAAATTGTGGGCAAACAGTGCAGGCATCCGCTGCCCGCTGCCGACAAGATGTTTTGGCTGGTGGGCTGTACGCCGCTGGCTACGGCCGTTAAGGTGCGGGCAGATTTGGAAAACATCTTGTCGAGCTTCCCACCTTTGCCCCCATAACTTCAATTTCTTGACGGGTATTTTGTGCATCCTGTACAATGCCTGCTAAATGATCCAGTAAGGACTGCTTATGGCGAGTAAAAAGAGTATCGATCAGGCAAAAAAATATAACGAAAGCGGGCTGGCCCACTACCAAACCTGGGAATTGGAAGGGGCCGTGACTGATTTTCAAAAAGCAGTGAAAGCCAATCCGAAAAACCCGGATTATCATTTGAATCTGACCAAGGCGTATGCGCGCAGCGGGGATTATGATAAGGCGATGCAGGCTCTGGGCGGTTATTTGCAAACTGAACCGGACAGCGCCATTGCCGAACGGTACGAACGGCTCTTTTCCTCAGCCATGGATGAGGTGGAGCGAGTTTTGGTGGCCGGGGCGAAGGAACTGGGCTTGCCCATTCAACAGACGGGCAAAGCGATTCAGATGTGGCTGGAATACCGGATTACGATTGGGCGACGGCCGTTGCGTATCAGCAAACCGGCTTTATGGGCCGCTGGATTGGCCCTGGCAGTCATCAAAGTCAATTTTATGGAAATCAGCCGGCAGGAAGTGGCGGCTGTTTTTCAAGTCAGTCCCCGCTCTCTAAAAGACAAATTCAAAGAACTGGTAGAAACACTGGATTTGATGCCGGCCGATTACCGTTACTTCACCGGCGAAGAAAACCCCCTGGACAAACTGGTGGAAGCGGCGGAACTATTGGAAAAAATGGACAGGAATTTTCTGGAAGATTAGATGGAATACGTGATGCGTAATGCGTTAGCGCCTTCACGAATCACGTGTTACGTAGCATAAATCATTATGACAAGTAAACGCAAAACAAATCTCATTGGCCTGCGTAAAACAGATTACAAAGGCCGCCCTTCAACATTGTGTCAGGGATGCGGCCACAATTCCATTGCCAACCAGATCATTCAGGTGGCTTATGAATTGAGTATTGCCCCGCACGAAATCATTCGCTTGAGCGGCATTGGCTGCTCCAGCAAATCTCCGGCTTATTTTTTGGGGATGTCGCACGGCTTTAATTCGCTGCACGGCCGTATGCCGGCCATCGGTACCGGGGCGCTCATGGCGAACCACCACTTGCGGGCGTTAGGCGTCAGCGGGGACGGGGATACGGCCAGCATCGGCCTGGGCCAGTTCAAGCATCTGGTGCGGCGCAACGTGCGCATGGTGTACATTGTGGAAAATAACGGCGTCTATGGCCTGACCAAGGGCCAGTTTTCCGCCACGGCGGACGAGGGGCAGGAGCTAAAATATGCCGGCCGCAACGAACTACCGCCGATTGACGTCTGTATGGAAGCAATTATTGATGGCTGCGGTTTTGTAGCTCGCTCTTTTTCCGGGGACGCCAAACAAGTACGGGAACTGCTGAAAGCGGCGCTCAGCCACCGGGGCACGGCCGTATTAGACATCATTAGCCCGTGCGTAGCCTTTAACAACATGGAAACTTCGACGAAAAGCTACAGCTACGGCCGGAAACATGAAGCCCCCTTGCACGATTTCGGCTGGGTGCCCCCCGCGCAGGAAATTGTCATTGACGACCACGCACCAGGCGACATCCGCATTGTGGAACTGCATGATGGCTCGCGCATTCAACTGCGCAAACTGGAAGAAGCATATGATCCCACAGACAAGGCGGAGGCATTGCAGCGTTTGCTACGGGCGCAGGAAAAACTAGAATTGATTACGGGGCTGATTTATTATGATGAGTCACGGCCGTCACTGGCCGAAATCAGCCATCTCACAGATACGCCGCTGGCCCATTTAGACGATGAACAGCTACGGCCGTCGCGGGATGCACTGGATCAGTTGATGGTTTCGTTAATGTAGGGCGATTTGCCAAAAGTGGACCAGCCATCGTCCCATCCGACCGGAAAAAGCTGGCTGGACAGGGGCAGACAATCGGGGCACACGCTGAGCCTCGCTCATCTTCGTTCTACTACGCGATACCTGTAATACCTGCCGCGGTGGTAAACAACTCATACGTTCATCTCCACAGGTGACAGTCACTTGGGAAGTGACTGTCACCTGACGCATCTTATCTCATCATACCGCCATTCTCTGCGATCCTTCCCACATCCCATTGACAGAAAAATTTCCCATTGCTATCATCCTCTCCTATGAAGGGACATAACCAAGCCGGATTTCTCTACGTTCTTCTGGGGACAATGTTGTTTATTTTAAGCGGGTGCAGCAACACTGAAATCACGCTGCCCACCCGAATGGCCTTGGCCTTTATGCCCCAATCGGCCCCCACTCAATCAGCCATCAACCTGCCTCCTACCAACACCCCGCCACCCAACGCCACACCCTTGCCCACCTATGGCTACCAACCTGTACCTACCATTGACCCCAGCCCTACCGGTAC
>JALUPA010000172.1 GCA_027054335.1 Ardenticatenaceae bacterium | reverse complement strand
CCCCTCGCCTACCCCCCCCAGTACCAATGACACCGAGATTCGCGGCTCTATTCAGGGAGTCGTGTATCGTGACGTGAACGGGGACGGCCGTTGCGTCAACACCGGTGTCGCGGGCGAAGAACCAATCGCAGGTATCCCCGTTGAATTTGTCAGCAGCGACGAAGCCACCGTCATCACCGCTACCTCCGGGCACGATGGCACTTACGGCCTCTTTGCCGCCGGGCAAAGCTACTGGCGCGTCACGGCCAAACCGGAAGCCGGTTGGATTGTCACTTCCGAAAACCCACAGTACGTTCCCGTCTACCCGGACAGCCGGGGCCATACCAATATTGATTTTTGCGTTCAGGAAGGAGCCGGCAATGGCGTGATCATTCTACCTTCCGGCACTGTTGTTTCTGCTGATGGCCCAGTTGTGCTGCTGCCGGAAGCAGGTGCGCCGCAAGCTAAGGCTAATGTGGGGTTGATGATGCTGATAGGAGTTACGGCTATACTCGGTTTCGCCATCTTCTCTGCCGGCACATTCCTCCATTTCCACCGCAGCTAACACTTTTCTGCTATAATGTCTTTAGTGACAACACGCGCCGACTACGACTCACCCTGGAAAGTCATCGTCGAGCAGTACTTTCCAGAGTTCATGGCGTTCTTCTTCCCGAAAGTGTACGCCGCCATTGATTGGGAGCGGGGATACACTTTTCTGGACAAAGAATTGCAACAAGTCGTGCGGGATGCAGAAACCGGCGTCCGCCGTGTAGATAAATTAGTGCGTGTCACCCTCAAGGAGAGCGGACAGGAAGCCTGGATTCTCATTCACATCGAAATCCAGGGCCAGCCGGAAAAAGTTTTTGCCGAACGCATGTACATTTACAATTACCGTTTGTTCGATAAGTACAAACGACGTGTTGTGAGTTTGGCCGTCTTAACCGACTCTGATCCCAAATGGCGGCCCAATCTGTATGAATACAAACTGCTGGGCTGCCGCGTATCCCTGGAATTTCCTACGGCAAAACTTTTGGATTATGCGGCAGATTGGGATAAATTGGCGGCCTCAAATAATCCGTTTGCCATCGTTACAATGGCACATTTGCAAACGCAAAAGACACACCGCAACCTTGAAGAACGGTATGCCGCCAAGTTGACATTGGCGAAGATGTTGTATAAAAAGGGGTACACCCGTCAGGATATTTTGGAGTTGTTTCGCTTTATGGACTGGATAATGACTTTACCACCAGAATTAGAAGAACAATATATGGCTGACATAATCGCCTACGAGAAAAACGAAAAATTACCATACCTTGCTCCCTTCGAGCGCATGGCTATCCAGCGCGGTTTGGAACAGGGTTTGGAACAGGGTTTGGAACAGGGGGAAAGACAAACCAGCTACGAACTCCTGCTGACGACATTGCAGATTCGCTTTGGAGATGTTCCAGAACAACTGCAAACTCAACTGGAAGGGATAGAAGACACGGCCGTACTCAAAGAACTTCACCGCCAGGCATTACTCACTGCATCCCTCGATGAATTCACAGCCCAAATACCCCAATAAAAGAAAAATCTGATTTGTGACAAAAAAAGGCCATCCTGGAAAGGACGGCCTCTTTTTTACCCATCAATAAGGCGTGGGTGTCGCCGCTGGTTCTGGTGTGCCCGGCGGTGTTGGTGTGTGGCGTGGCTGGGTGTTGGGCGCGCTCAACCCGCTGCCCTGGCCGTTGCTGGCGCCCGATACCGTCAGCGAAACCGGCCCCAGCACATTGTTATCCTCAAAGGGGCACTCATCCACCGTATTATCTGTATCCACTTGCGCCCACAACTGGTGCGTCCCGCCGTTGAAGGTGTACGGTGCGCTGTACGTCCGGCTGGTTCCGGCCGCCAAATCCACCCCCTGGATACCCCAGGTAATGTCGCCTGGAAGCAGCGGCTGCGGCGTCCGGTTCACGTAAAAGTCCAGGAAGAAGTTGTTGCCAAAAGCCACGCTCGTCGTCCCCTGGTTGCGGATAGTTACCAGAACAGTTGCCGGTACGCCGGAAGCAGGCGAGGCCGGCTGCACCTCGATGTTGGTTACTACCAGATCAACGCCGGTGGGAGAGCAGGGTGTGGGGGTGATGGTAGGCGTTTCTGTGGGCGGGACGCCGGTGCTGGTTGGCGTAGGCGTAGGTGTGGGTGTCGTGTTATCCACATTGTTCAGGATGACCGGCAGGTAGACAAACTGCTGGCCGTAAGCGACCGTTGTCGTATTCACGGCCGTATCCCGCACAGTGGGATCGGACATGGACACGGCCGTAACCGTCGTCACGTCCACCTCCCCGCCCGCAGCCCCGGCCGGAATCGTCACCCGTACCGTTACCACGTTAAACTGGCCGGGCCCCAGGCGGGGGAACTGTGGCGTCACGCTCACCGTCCAACCCTGGCTGGAAACGGCCGAAAGCACAAACGTCTCCGTCACCGTGCTGGTGTTAGTGATGCGATGCGTGTACTGTACCGTCACCCCCGGATCATCCGTGCCGCTGTTGTCCGGCGCCAGCAAGACGCCCAGCGTGGGCGGCGGGCCGTTCACACTCGTCGTGTCCACGGCCGTATCCCACACCGCCGCATCCGCTGCCGAAGTCGCCGTAATCGTCAACGTATCCACCAGACTGGCCGCGCCTGGCGGAACCGTCAGCGTTACGGCAACCGTAGCCGTCATTCCCTGTCCCAGCGTCACGTCCGGCGGTGTTTGCGTCGGCCAGCCACGGCTGCTGGCCGCGCTGAAGCTGAACGTATCCAGCCCGTTGCCTGTATTCGTCACGATGTGCGTGTACACTACGTCCTGATCCGGGTCAACCGCCCGCGATTGGTCCGGCTCCAGCAAGACGCCGGCCGCCTGCCCCACCGTCGTCGTGTCCGTGGCCGTATCAAACACGCCGCTGTCCGTATCCGAGCGTGCCGTCACCGTCGCTACATCCACCGTGCCGCTGATCGTCCCCGCCGGAATCGTCAGCGAGACCGTCACCGGCTGGCTTTGCAGCGGATTCAGTTGCAGATTCGGCGGTGAGACTGTCACCGACCAGCCGCTGCCGGATACCACGTCCAGGGTAAACGTCTCTGTGACGTCCCCCGTATTCGTCACCAGATGGCCGTACTGAACAACCTGGCCGGGCAAGCCGCTGCCCAGATTATCCGGGGCAATCGTCACGCTCAACGTGCCCAATGTGCCGGAGACCGTCGTTGTGTCCGTCACCATCGCCCAGGAAGTGGGGCTGATGGTGGACGTAGCCGTTACCAGCAGCGTATCCGTCAGGCCGCTGGCCCCCAGGGGGATGGTTTGCGTGACGACAACCGTCGCGCCCGCGCCGCTGTTCAGGGCGATAGGCGTTGGCGGCAGTTGTACCGGCCAGCCACGGCTGGATACGGCCGTCAACCCAAACGTATCCGGCCCGTTCCCCGTATTCGTCAGGAAATGGGTGTAGGAAATCACACTGCCCGCCGGGACAGTGATCGCCCGGTTCGGCTCAAACGTCAGGCCGAAATATTGGCGCACGCTGGTCACGTCCGTCGCCGTATCTACCACTGTCGGGCTAATCTGTGAAGTGGCCGTAATCACCGTCGTGTCCGCCGCCGGAGGTGTGGCCCCGCCGGGGATGGCGACAGTAGCCGTCACCGTTGCCGTCATGTCCGGCCCCAGGGTGATGGGACCGGGCGTGACAAACGTCAGCCAGCCCGTGTCGCTGGCGCTGCTCAGGTCAAACGTGTCCGTCACGTTGCCCGTGTTGGTCAGCGTGTGCGTGTAGGTGACAACCGTTCCGGCGTCGGCTACGGCCGTATTGTCCGGTTCCAGCAGTACGCCTGGCCGGATTTCCACTGTGGTCGTGTTCACAGCCGTTGCCGTCAGACTGCCTTGAGAGGTCGCCGTGACGACGGCCGTATGCACCATCCCGCCTGTATTCGTCGGTACCGTCACTGTCACCACCACTTCTTGCGTTTGCAGCGGCGTCAGCGTCACCGCCGCCGGGCTGACGGCTACCGTCCAGTTCGAATTCGAGACAAAACTGAGCGCAATGCTGTCCGTCAGATTGCCCGTATTTTGCAGCGTGTGCGTGTACACCTGCGTCGTGCCATCGGCTACTGTGCGGGTATTATCCGGCGTCAGCGTCAGGCCATACGCCGCCCCCACCGTCGTCGTGTCCGTCAATATGTCGCTGGCGTCCGGGTTGGTCGCCCGCGCTTCAATTTCCGCCACGTGTACCGTGCCGCTCAACGTGCCCGGCGGTATATCCACCGTTACTGTAAAAGGCAACGTCGCCCCCGGCAGGAGGAAGCCGGTCTGTGTTGGCGTTAGAGTGACGTTCCAGCCTGGCGGCGTGTCGGACAGGATGGACAGGGTGAACTCGTCAATGCCATCCCCCGTGTTCGTCAGCGTGTGCGTGTAGCTGATCGTCTGCGCCGGCAAGCCTGTGCCATTGCGGGACGGGTCAATGTCCACCCCGGCCGTCTGGGTGACGGTGGTGGTGTCCTGGACAACGGCCGTTAACCCGCTGGAAGCCGTCGCCGTGATCAACGTCTGGTCGGTAAAGCCGGGAACGCCGCCGGTAATGGTAAACGTCACCGTGACCGACGCACCGGAAGCCAGGCCGGTAATGCTCGTCGGGTTCAGCTCATAGCTGAACCCGGCCGTGCCGGGCGGGCTGGTGACGTGCCCCATCGTCAGCGTGTAATTTTCCGTGAAGTCGCCCGTATTGGTCAGGACGTGGGTATAGGTATACATCTGGCCGCTGTTAATCGTGGCCGTGAGCGGCGTGGGGGCAAACGCCAGACCGGGCCGCTGGATGCGCTCATCCGCGCCCATGTCTACAGCAATGCCTTGCGGCCGGGCGTCATTCTCGTAATCCACGTCCAGGATAGCCAGGCCGCTGTTCGTCCCCGCGTCCTTCGCCGGAGAGAGGCTGGCAATGTGGAAGTAACCGTCCTCGAACAGCGGGTCGGCCACAAGGCTGTTCGTCCCCGTGACGATGTTCGGGCCGAGGAAACCGCCGTTGCCAAACGTATCCCAATACAGGTTGTAATCGTTAACGATGGTCACGCTGGGGCTGATGTAGATAGCGTTGCCCAGAGTAGCCGTATTGTCGGCAAAAATGTTGTTCAAAACGGTCAGATTGCCGTCAGCCACAAAAATCGCCCCACCATGCCCGTCCGGCTGCCCCACAGCCAACGGCGAGATGCCGCTGCCCATTTGATCGTTCCGGTTGCGGACAAAGGTGCTGTTTTCGATAACGGCCGTGCCCGATTCCACAAAAACACCGCTCCCCTCGCCGTTGGCATTGAGTGGATTGGGTACATTCAGATTATCGGCAAATACAGAACTGTTTATTGTCAGCGTATTGGTCAGATGGTACAAACCGGCCCCATACTGGCCCGTGTTCGAGATAAACCACGTGCCGGTAATCGTCAGGTTGGCCCCGGCGTTATACAAGCCACCCGCGTATTCTCGTTCCGGGCCAGGATCGGCCGCACCATTTTGGATAAAGATACTGCTGATGGTGGCCGTGACGCCTGGCTGGGCGTAGATGACACGACGCTGCCCCTGCCCGTCCAGGCGGACGGCGTTGGTGATGGGCGCGTAGCTGGTAAAACCGTCGGCCGTCGTGTAGCCGCCGCGCAGGGTGACGGATTTGTTCAGCAAGACGTTTTCCGTGTAGACGTTGGCCCCGACGGTGTGCGTCACCGTGGCTGTGTACACCCCGGCCGAGATGCGCACTTCGTCCCCGTCTACTGTCTGCTCGATGGCGTGCTGGATAGTGGCGCACGGCTGCGCCGGATCGGTGCAGTTGGTGCTGTCTGCCGCGCCGCTGGCGGCCACGTAGCGCGTGCCGGGGGCGGACAGGATAGTGATTTCATTCAACGCTGCACCCTGATTCGTCGGTTCGGCAATCTCAAAGGCCACCACACCCGGTGTGGCCAGGTCGCCGGCCCGCGCCGTGTCCAGGATGGTGACGCGCAGGTAAACGGTCTGGGATTCCAGCGGAGCAAGGGTGTAGACAGTTTGCGTATCGGTCAGCACGTTACCCAGACTATCTACCAGAACGGCGCTGGCGTGCTGCGGCCCGGCGTTGGGCGTCACCTGGAACGTACCCTCAGCGTTGCCCACGTTTTGCACCTGATGGGTGTAGGTCAGCACGTCGCCCGGCTGGGCGCTGTCCACGTATTCCGGCGTGACGATGACCCCGGCTACCAGCCCGACGTTGGTGCGGGCTTCGCCGCTGCCGCTGCGCCACGGTTTGGCCGTGGATTGACAGGCAATGGTGGAAATGTCCTGCATCCCGTTGGTAGCATTGGCCGGTACGGTTACAGTCAAGATGCGGGTGGCTCGTTCTTGCCATCTCAGGGTCACGTTTTGGCTGGCGCCCCCTTGCAACTGCCCCCAGCCCTGGCTGGAAGTGAGAGTGACGGTGATGGTGTCGGTGTAACCGTTGAACGGCTGCCCCAGTTCCGGCGGGTAGCGGTAGCCGCCGTTGACAATGTCGAAGGTGTACGTCACCACGTCGCCGGGATTGACTTGCGTTTCCTGTGGCGACGGCTCGACGGCGCAGCCGAAATCTTTGTAATATTCGTCGGAACCGACGTCGGCCGCTTTGGGCGACCCCACATGGCTGTCGTCGCCGTCCGGCCGCCGCTCCATCTGCCGGTCAAAGTCTACGATCACGTCAGTAAAGGGGAGCGTTCCCGGCACGCCAGGGGGTTGCAGCCAGGCGGGATCGGCCCGGTCAATGGCCGGGGAGAGGTCGGTGAGGCTGGTGTAGAGCAGCGCCGGGTCTTGCTGGATAACGTTGCCGCCCAGCCCGATGTTGCTGTCGTTGGGCACGTTGTCGTAGTACAGGTTGTAACCCTGGGCGACGCTGCTAGTGGAATGGATGGCGTAGCCGCCGGTTCCGGCTGTGTGGGAGTAGACGATGCTGCTGTTGAGAACAAGACCGCTGCCGGTGTTGTACACGGCCGCACCGCTGCCGTTGGGCGCGTCGTTCTGGCGGAAGGTATTGTGGTAGAGGCCCAAGCTGCCGCCGGTGTTGTAGATGCCCGCGCCGTTGACAGCGGCCGTATTCAGGAAGAAGGTGCCGTTGATGATGCGGTTATCGTCCCCGGCGTTGTACAGGCCGCCGCCGGTTTGGGCGGTGTTGCTGTAGATGGCGACGTTGCGCAGGTCGAAACGGCCGTTACCCGTCACGTAAATCCCGCCGCCGTCGCCGCTGGCAACGTTACCGCCCAAAATCTGGTAAGTCACGCTCTGCACGTTCCCATCCGCATTTTCCAGGACGCGGGCGACGACAAAACGGCCGAATCCGGTACCGGTAGCGTCCAGAATGGAGCCGGCCGGGCCGTAGTAACCTGCGCCGTTGACCGCCCGGCTCTGGCTGAGGCGGGATTCCAGGAAGGTGACTGTGCCGCTGCCGTTGTTGTAGACGCCACCGCCGCTGCCATTGCCGCCGTTGGCTGAGGCGTCCCCGTTGCTAAAGGCGAGATGGGTGAAGCTGGGGCTGGCGTTATTGGCCACGTAGATGACCCGGCCGTTCCCCTCCGCATTGATGATGGAGCTGACCGCGCCTACGTCCACACTGTAATAATCGTTGGGATCGCTGAAATCAGTGCGGCGTAGTGAGCCGATAAAATTCAGGTCTGTGGAAACGTAGCCCACCTGGTACATACCGTTTTTAAGCTGAACGCCGCGGCATTCGCCGCGAGCAATTTGCACATCGGGCAGCGTGCCGGTGGCGCTGAAGGTTTCGGCGTAATCAATGGCATTCTGCAAGACACCGAAGCGGGTGGGCGTGCCGGTGAGCGGATTGCGTACCTGAATCAGGCAAGAGTTGATTTCGTCTGCGCCCATGTCCGGGCCGCCGTTGGTGGGGCGGATGTCGCCGTCGTAGTCGGCGTCAACCGGGTTGGGAATAGCGGTGGGCAGGGCCGGGTCGCCCGCATCCGCACCGGGAGAGCCGTCCAGCAGGCGGAAGTTATCTACGGCGGGATCGACGTAGAGCGGTGTGGCGGAAATGTCGTTGCTTCCCGCGCTGACGCCGCCGCCGTACTCTGCGGGGAAGTTGGCGATGACGTTGTTGTAGTCTAGCATGGCCGCGCCGGGGGCGTGGATGCCGGTCCCCACGTTGGTATCGAAGATGTTACTGCGGACGTCTAACTGGCTGTTGGCGCTGTACAGGCCGCCGCCTTCTTCTTGGACGGCCTGGTTGTTGAAGAAGGTGTTGTGCCAGATATTGGCGGCGGTGTTGTCGTTGTAGACGCCTGCGCCCCGGTCGGCCACGTTGCGGTAGAAGTAAACGTTGCGCACGTCTACCGGGTCGGCCGTGCCGCCGGTGAGGTAAACCGCGCCGTTGCCCTGGGCCAGATTGTCGTGGATTTTGGCCCCGTCGAGGAACAGATCGCCGTCCGTCTGGTAAATGGCTGCGCCGTTGCCGCTGGCGACGTTGGTGGTGAAGGTGTTTTGAGTGGTGATTTGGGCGAAGCCGGTTCCGGGGGTATTGTTGTAGAGGGCGGCGCCGTTGACGGCCGTATTCCCCCACAACCAACTGCCCGTCAACGTCAGATTGGCGGCATTGTAGACGCCGCCGCCGTTGTCGGCGTTGTTCTGCTGGACGGTCACCTTATCCAGAACCAGCGTTCCGGCATTGTAGACGCCGCCGCCCTGGTCGCCAATCCCGGCCAATGCAGCGTCACCGCCGGTGAGGATGATTTCGGTCAGGGTGACGGTGGCGCCGCTGTCCACGTAGACCACGCGGCCCAGGGTGCGGGCGTCCAGCGTGGCTGTCAGCGGTGAATCCTGGTTGAAGTCGAAACTGTTCCCCTCGATGGTGAGGGATTGGGAAATGTACAGGTTTTGCGTCACGTTGACGCTGCCGTTGCTGCGAGTGTTGACGCCCAGACAAATACCGTCTACCTGGATGGTGTCGCCGTCGCCGGCCAAATCTACGGCCTGTTGCAAACTGCCGTAGACGACGGAGGGGTTTTGCGTGTTGCGGGCGTAGCAGCCGCCCACTTCGTCCGCACCGATGTCTACGCCCTGATGGGACGGCCGTATGTCATCCTCGTAGTCGTGATCCAGGGCAATGTTGGGGTCGCCCTGTTCCACCAGGGGCGAGTCATAGCTGATGAGGTAGTCAGCGGTGAATTGCGGGTCAACGGCCAAGTCGTTGGGGCCGGCGCCGATGGCGCCGCCATAAGCGCTGCTGTTGGCGAACAGGTTGTTGTAATCGGCCGTAGGCGTGGAGCCAGCCGCGCCGTGCAGACCGCCGGTAGCCGTTGCCGTGTTGCTGACCACCAGATTACCGCGG
This sequence comes from Ardenticatenaceae bacterium, assembly GCA_027054335.1. GTDB lineage: Bacteria > Chloroflexota > Anaerolineae > Promineifilales > Promineifilaceae > JAJRTP01. Next base: position 5,629 of record JALUPA010000172.1, on the reverse strand, counting down.
ATGTCTGGCGCGTCGTTGGCGACGTAAACCGCGCCGCCGGTGCTGCTGGCGGCGTTGTTCACCAGCGTATTGTGCCAGATAAGGGCGTCGCCGCTGTCGTTGTAAATGCCCGCGCCGTTGTTGGTTGCCGTGTTTTCGTAGATAAAGTTGTTTTGCACGGTCGCCGTCGTCACGCCGGAAGCGGTCAGGTAAATGCCGCCCCCGTTGGCTGCGCTGTTGTTGCGGATGCGGTTGCCGTTGTCAATGACGGGATTGCCGTTGATGGCGAAGATGCCGCCGCCGCTGCCGGTTGCCGTATTGCTGTAAATCTCGTTGTTGGTGATGGTGGGGGAGGCGTTGTCCACGCAGATGCCCGCGCCGACGTTGTCCGTCGCGCCGGACGCATTCCCCTGGAGAATTTGGAAGCCGTCAATGACGGCCGTAACACCGGGTGCGATGTAAATGGCCCGCCCCTGCCCTTCCGCGTCCAGGAAAGTGGGGGTTTCCCGCAAGCTGAACTCGTTGTTCCAGCCGCCGCGCAAGGTTATGTTTTTGTCAATGTGGACGTTGGTGAAGATAACGCCATTGTCGCCGCGGCATTCGCCCCCGGCGGTGAAACCGGTGTCGTATTCGTGCGCGCCGGCGCATTCGCCGGAGACGTCAATGGTGTCGCCGGGCTGGGCGGCGGCTATGGCGGCCTGGATGCTGCCAAAAAGAAGGTTGTTGTTCTCGTTAAGGCGCACCAAGCAGCCCGCCACTTCGTCCGCGCCCATGTCCGGCCCCTGGTCGGAGGGGCGCACGTCGTTTTCGTAGTCGCGGGTCAGGGGACTGTTGGGATCGCCGCCGTCTCTGGCCGGGGCGTCGTCCAGCAGGTGGAAGTCGCCGTTGGCCGGGTCGGCCAGACCGGGCGGGATGGCGTCGCTGACGATGGAGCGCGCCCCCACGGTCGCCCCGGAGACGGGGGTCAGGTCGTCAAAATAGTAGTTGTAATCCAGGTCGGCCGTGCCACCGCCGATGCGGATGGCGGAGCCGGTGGCGGCCTGGTTTTCCTGGAAGATGTTGCTGCGGATGGTGACACTCAGGCCGCCGTTACTGAAAATACCGCCGCCGCTGACAGCCGCGGTGTTGCTGTAGAAGGTTTGGTGCAGCAAGGTGACGGTCAAGGGAGAGGTGTTGTAGACGCCCGCGCCGCCGCTGGAGACGGCGTTCCAGGCCAGGACGTTGTTGGTGGCAGTGAGGACGCCGTTCTGGTTGAAGACGCCGCCGCCATTTGTGGCAGTGTTGGTCAGGATTTCCTGGCTGTCAATGGTCACAGTGCCAGAGTAGACGTAGAAAGCTGCCCCGGAGACGGCCGTATTGGCCATACTCTGCCCGCGCACCACTGCGGTGACGATGTTTTGGGGGAAGATGGGAGCAAATTCGGCCGTGCCGGTGTCGTTGTAGAAGCCGCCGCCCAGCTGGGCCGTGCTACTGAGGACGGAGACGGCGGAGAAGACGGGGGTAGCGTCCAGGTTGTAAATGCCGCCGCCGGCGTCTTCGCCGGCCGGGCCGCCCCCCAAGCCGGTGGCGTCCCCGTTCTGGATGGTAATCGCCTCAATGACCGGGGCGGCGCTGCCGCTGATGAAGATGCCCCGCCCCTGCCCTTCGGGGTCTATGATGGTTGTGGCGTAGGGGCGCAGGCTGAAGTCGCTGTTCCAGCCCCCCTGGATAATCAGGGTTTGGGTCAGGTGGACGGTCTGGCTGACGGTTTGGCCGCCCACGTCTATGGTGTGGACGCCACGGCAGATACCAGAGACGAGAATGGTGTCGGAAACGGCGCCGGGGGCGTCAATGGCGTCCTGGATGCTGCCGTAGATGGCGTCATCCCGCTTGGCCAGGCAGCCGGCCAGCTCGTCGTAGCCGACATCGTATCCCTGGTCGGAGGGACGGAAGTCGTCCTCGAAGTCGGCGTTGAGGGTCGTGGCCGGATTGCCGGCGTCTATCATGGGGGAGCCGAGGGCGAGACGGAACGCGGCGTCGCCGAAGAGGGGGTCTGCGGTGACGCTGTTGTTTTCGTTGACGGGACCGCTGTAGGTATTGTTCCAGCGGTTGCCGTAGGTGATTTGTACGGCCGTACTGCTGGCGTTGTGGAGGGCGCTGCCGGATACGGCCGTGTTGTCGGCAAAGATGGTATTGTCAATGGAAACGGCGTCAGAGCCGTTGTACAGCCCGCCGCCGCTGCCGGCCGCGTCGTTTTGGGCGAAGGTGTTGTTTTGCAGGGTCAGGTCGGCGGCGTTGTTCATCCCACCGCCGTTGCTCGCTGCCTGGTTGTAGGCAAACAGGTTGTTGGAGGCCACCGTCTGCCCGCCGCCCAGGTATACTGCGCCGCCGTGCCGGGCGGTGTTGGTGAAGAATTGGGCTTGCTGCAAGGTTAGCACGCTGTCAGCCACGTAAATTGCGCCGCCGTCCTGGGCTACGGCCGTGTTGCTGATAAATTCCCCTTTGGTGACGTACACGACTGAGCCGCTGCCCACGTAAATCGCCCCGCCGGAAGAACCGGCGCTGTTCTGGCGGAAATTGACTTTGGTGAAGGTCGGCTGGGCGGCATTGCCCACGTCTACCGCGCCGCCGCGCACGGCCGCATTCCCGTTGATCAGGGTCATATTGCCAAAAGTGGGGCGGATGCTGCTGCCGGGGGCAATATTGAAGATACGGTTGTTCCCCTGCGCGTCAATGACGGTGGTTTCGGGCAGCGCCTGTTCTGTAAAGTTGTTAAACCAGCCGCCGGACAAATGGATAGTATCGTTAATGTCAATGCCCGACTCCTGATAAAGGCCGCTGGCAATGTAAATGTTGTCATTGAAGGAAGCCTGGCCCACGGCGTGATCAATGGTGCGGCAGGGCGTATTGACCTGGGTACAGTTATTGTTGGTATCGCTGCCGCTGTTGGCGACGTAGCGCGTGCCTACGGTGGCTTTGGCGGTTACGGTGTCGGTGACGAGGACGAATACGGCCGTGTCAAACGTGGATTCGGCCCGGACAACCGTATCGTTGGCCAGACCGGCGGCGGCAAAGGCGGGCACGGTGATGCGCACCTGGACGTTGGCGCTGGCCCCTACACCCAACGGCACGGAAAGCGGCTCAGTGGGCAAAATCTCGCCCCAGCCGCCGGGGTCGGACTGGATGGTGATGAGGAAGGTGTCGGGTGCGTCCCCCAGGTTGGTAATACGATGAGTAAAGGTGACAGCGTCGCCGGGCAGGAGGGTGTCGGTGTAGTTGGGGGTGAAGGCGACGCCGGGGTTGGGGGCGACGATGGTGCGTACGACGACGACTTTTTGTAAGGTGGGCGAGGTGACGGAGGTGGCGGTGATCAGGGTTGTGCCTACGTTGAGGGCGGTCTCGGTGGGGGGCACGTCTACCTGGGTGTTTACCTGGGCCAAGCCGCCGATGCCCAGGTTGTTCACGTCGGCGGGGCAGGTGACAGTCCAGCCGAGGTCGTTGGCGCAGGTGAAGGTGTAGCTGTCGGGGATGGTGCCCAGGTTCTCCAGGGTGTGGGTGTAGACGGCCGTTGTGCCCCGGTCGGCGTAGCTTTCGGTGAATGCGGGTCTCAGGTCGAAGTCAGGAATGGCGTCGTAATACTCGTCTGCGCCGACGTCCCAGCGGGCGTCGTTGGGGCGGGGCTGCCGGTCAATGTCCCGGTCAATGGCCGGGTCGGTAGCAGGATCGCCGGCGTCTACATTGGGGCTGGTTTGCAGAATGTGCAGGTTGCCGGTGGCAAAGTTGGCAAATTGCGGGTTGGCGGTGATAACGTTGGTGAAGGTGGGATCGCTGGCATTATCAAAAATGTTGTTGTAATCACCGGTAATTGTGCCGCCATTGTTCCGAATACCGGTAATGCCGTTACCGGTGTTGGAAACAACTATGGTGTTGCTGATTTGGGCTGTCGCACCAGAATCTACCAGGATGCCGCCGCCGGTTGTGGCGGCGTTGTTTCTGGCAAAGGTGTTGTTCCAGATGTTAGCCTGGCCGCTGACCAAAATACCGCCGCCTTGATCCGCGCTGTTTTGGTAAACGATGTTGTTTTGCATGGTAATGACGCTGAGGCCAAAGGTGGCTATGCCTCCGCCCAAGCTGCCGGCGTTGTTGTTATTGTGAATTTCATTCCCTTCAACAAAGGCAGAGGCGCTAACGCCCAGGGCCACGCCATTGCCGAGAACAGTTGCCGTATTATTATAAATTTCATTATAAAGGATATTGCTCAGGCCAGTTTCAATGAAAATACCGGCACCCTGAGCAGCCGCATTGTTGTAGATTTCGTTATCGCTGATGGTGGCTGTGCCGCCATCGTAAATGCCGCCGCCGGACGCATCGGCAGCGGTATTGTCGTAGATGCGGTTGCTGCGGATGAGAGGGCTGCCAGCCGTAACGTTGATGCCGGCGCCGTTGCCGGATACGCTGCCGTTGCGGATGTCAAACCCTTCGAGGACGGGGCTGCCGCCAGTGATTTCGACGACACGGCCGTTATTCTGACCATCCAGGACGGAAGGATTAACCAGCGGGTTGGGCGGGGCGCTCCAGTTATTGTCATCGTAGCCGCCGCTGATGGTGATGCTTTGGTTAACGGTAAGGATGGGGGTTGCACCAAGATAGGTTCCGCCGGCTGCATGGATTTCAGCACCATCAGAGGAATTGTTTACGGCCGTTTGCAACAAGCAAGGGTCTACCTGAGTGCAAGCGTTACCGCTACCGCCAGGGGTTACGTAATAAATCGTGCCCACCTGCAGGGCAGGAGAGGCATTCATCTGGCCAAACAGAGCCAGCAGGAAAAGCACCGCCAGGAGAGGGGCTAAACCAAAAGAAAGCAATCGTTTTGTGTAGTAAGCAGTGGGCAAACGGGTAGGGGCTGAGGGGGATTGGGGGAATCTGGCTAATTCCATAACTACTCACCGATTTGTGTGCCCGCAAAAAGTTTGTTTTTACGGACAGGAAAGATATGTTTGGCCGGATAATATGGGTTGAGAATTTTGGCAACCAGGTAATTGAGTAACTGAGTAATTACCCAGCTACCCAATTACTTAATTACTCATGGTAATGTTGATAGGACAGCTTCCGGAAACGGTGACGGGGCCGGCGGCCGTAGCAATGCCGGTGTTGGAAGCTGTACCGGTGACAGAGGGGCCGGCGACGCCGTTCACCCAAATGGTTCGGGTAACGCTTTGATCCTTGATCATGTCACCGCTGCCGTCTATGGCTACAAACTTGATATCAGTAAGTGTGGCTGTGCATATAGCGGAACCGCTTACGGTTTGATCCGCGGCCAAAAAGACAGCGCCATCACTGATGACATCGCCGTTAAGCCCGCCCACGACTCTGGCGAAGACGAACACAACCTGGGAGCCAAGCAACGTCAAAATGACGATGACGATAACGGCGACCAAGACCAAAATCAGGGCGTATTCAACCAGGCCCTGTCCCTCTTCTCGTTTCTTAATCATTTTTGTTATTTGCATAATGTATTCTCCAATGAATGATTGAATGATAAATTTTTCGTATCTTCTCAATAAATAGGGGAGACAGAGTTAACCGAACTCCCCTGTTGGTAAAGGATGAAAAGCTGGCGATTGCTGTTGGATGAGATCAGCTAAACCGGGCAAAGCATATGTACCTGCTA
>JALUPA010000171.1 GCA_027054335.1 Ardenticatenaceae bacterium | reverse complement strand
CATACCTTCCAGGCGGACTTTGCCGGGCAGGGGCACGGCCGTAGGCGCAACGGTGGGTAGAGGCGTAACCGTAGGTACAGTGGTGGGTACGGCCGTCACTTCTTCATCTGTGTTCTCTGCCGGGGGTTGGGTGGGTACGGCCGTAGGTTCCTGCGTCGGTGGGGCGGCAATAGCAGCTACCGCCGGAATGGTTACCTGCGGTTTAGTGGACGCGCCGGCCGGAATGGGCAAAGCAGTCGGCAGCGGCGTCACGCCAATATCCAGTAACGTTTCTCCCAACGGCACTTTGGCGATACGTACCCGGTATTCGCCGGGTAAAGCGCGCACCAACGGCGGTAAAGCCAACAATGCCGCTATCAGACCAAGCTGAATGAAAACAATTACCAGAATTACATATTTCACACGTTTATTCATACGTCACTCCCGAAAATGCCAGGCACGGGCAACCGATCTGGGGGCATAATCCACTGGTTTACCCTGTGCCAGGCACAATCTTTATTCGTTAATTGTAGCTAATGCGTCGGCGGCTGGCTGGAAAATGGGGTTAAAATTCACCGCTTTCTCAAAATTCTGACGGGCGGCGGCCGTGTCGCCCAGGGCATCCAGGGCTAATCCCTTGTAATAATACGCTTCCTCAAAATAAGGTCTATCCTTCAAGGTCACGTCTGCCAGGGTGATGATGTCCTCGTAGCGACCCGTCTGGTAATAGGCTTCGTACGGGCCAAATTGGTACCAGAGCATCCGCCAGGGCAGGCCGAGGGAACGGGCCTGATCAAAGGCGGTGGCTGCTTCCTGGTACTGGCCCAGAGCGTTGTAAACAGTGCCCAGATTGAACCAGAGGAAAGCGTCTTCCGGTTCCCGCTGTAATTCGGAGCGGGTGCGGGAAAGGGAATTTTGCCACATGGCGGCGTCATCTATATCTGCGCCGATGATGTCGGCCAGCAGACCGGCTTCTTCGGGGCGGTAGAGGGTGATGTAGTTGCGGTTGAATTGCCGCCACTGGAGATCAGCATCGGTATAGGAAAGGGTACGGCCGTCTGTCGTTGCATTTTCCATAGGCACTTCGCTGGTGCCAAACCAGGAATCGTATACCCAGAAGGTTTCGCTGGCGTCATCATAAGCTACAATCAACAGATAATGACCGTACCAACCTAACCATTTGAATTCTCCCGGCGGCTCGATGCCCAGTTCGATGATGGTGGGGAAACCATTGGCTACCAGCCGCTTAATCGTCTCCAGATCGCCGTTGGCTCGGTCAATGGCTGAATAGGGGGTCTGCTCGTTGACGTAGGCGGCCATCTGGTAAGGGCTGACGTTGCGATCTTCGGGATTGGGTTTGAGGAAGGGGGCAGTTTCGGCTTGATCCAGCCCCATGTCGTAGTAACTCAGGGCCATGGCAATGGTGGCCGGGCCGCAGTTGTTCCAGGTCTGGAATTGGTGGATAAAGCCGTTCAGGCGGAATGAGGCGGGAATGGGCAGGGGGGTGTTGGTGGGCACGGCCGTAGGCGTCAATGTGGGTGGGGGTGCGGCCGTATCCCCTTGTCCGTTGACTGGCGGCGGGGTAGGTGTGGCCGGTTCCGGGATGAGGATGGGCGCGGCCGTAGGCGCATCCACGCCGGCCAGCAAAACGGCCGCATCAACGGGAGCGGCGACGGTAGGCAATAAGGGCGCCCCGTCACCGCGCTCTCCCCAAGCCTGGACTGGTTCAGGCAAGCGGGCCACGTAACGGCTGGGCATCGCTTTCAATAAAGTGGGCAATTGCCAGAAAAAGAGAAGAGCAACGGCCGCAAGGACAACGGCTAAAATAGTCAGACGACGTTTAGGCATAGGAACTCCAGGCTCGTACTTTTTGCCACAGCGCGTCGGGTCGAAAATTATCTGCCGGTCGCTCTCGCACAATGCCAGACCGGTAAGACAACCCGTGAGCTAAAGCAAAATCTACCTCCTGTCGTTCATTCAAGACGGATGTGTCAGCGTGCAGGGCTACAACCTCGGCTACAAACAAGCTGTGCGAGGGTAAGGACATGCTGCGCTGTACCCGACATTCGATGTTTACCGGACATTGGGCAATCAGAGGCGGTTGTACGGCCGTTGCCGGTAGCCGCGTCAAGCCTGCCTCTGCCCATTTATCTGTTGTGCGCGCCGTCGTTGTGCCTACATAGTCACAAACCGATTCCATATCCGGCCAGGGGATATTGACCACAAATTCCCCCAGTTTTTCAATGAGATCGTGACTGGCGCGGGACGGCCGTACCGAAATAGCAATCATCGGCGGTTCCGCATTACAACTGGAAATCCGGTTCAGTGTAAACAAATTGGCCTCATTTCCCGCGCCACAAGTAATCAGCACAATGGGGACGGGGAAAAGGGTTGTATCGGGAGCAAGCTGTACTTTTGTCATAATTTCGAGTACGGTTTCGTCAGTAGTTCGTCAATTTTTCAAGCCATTTCTGGCGCGACTAACGGGCCGATTTTTTGCCGTATTCATAAGTGGGTGCGTATATCATGACTAATCTCCAGTTTCCAAATGCTTGATGGGATCAGACGTATGCACCCAGACCCACAAATCGTTGGGCGCTTCGGCCGACCATTTGAACGTCCATTCGGCGTCCTTGATGGTCATGTTGACGCAGCCGTGACTGTGTTTGTAGCCAAAACGATCGTGCCAAAACGTGCCGTGCAGGGCGATACCATTATACATGTCAAAGTACATAATGTAAGGCACGTCTTCCAGGAAATAATAATCTTCCCGCCCTTCGGCCCCGGACATCTTGAATTCGCGGAAGCGATTTTCGTCTTCTACCTGGAACAAGCCTTCACGAGTGGGCCAGCGGTTGAGGCCGGAAGAGATGAGTGTGGCGTAAACCATTTGGTCGCCCTCATAGGCAGCGAAGGTTTGTTCAAACAAATCCACCTCTGTCCAGAATTCATCTTCACCAATGCCTTCAGGGCGGGGGTCTACGTCTACGACGCTGAAATTGGTTTGTTTGACCCAACGGCCGTCGCCGATGTTATACCAGAGCCAATCTTCCTCTCCCTGCACAGTCTCGAAAATTTCTATAAAGTCGTACCGTTGCAACTGCTCCAGAGATTCGTCTGGTTCGCCATCCGGTTCTGTGCTGGGATAAACATCTCTGACAACCACCCAGCCAAACGGCCGTACCGGCTGTTCCGTCAATTGTACCCCCTGGAATTCAGATACGTCTACTATAGAAATGTCTTCAGCAGCCACATATTCGTTGTAATTGATCTCGTACCAGGTTTCCCCGGCCTCATTATCAAACCAACGGTTGACTGTGGCGAACAGGTAACCATCCCCTACGTTACGCACGATGGAGGCGCTGCGGCTGGGAGAAGCGTACACATTGGCATTGTCGGCCAGACGGCCGTACCAGCGGCGGCCAAACAACGTATCTTCCGGTAATTCCGGTGTCACAAATCGTTCAGAGATCGGGGTTTCTTCACTGTCCGTTTTGCCAACTTCATTTTTATTCCCGTCATCTTTCTCAATACAGGCGTACCGTTCCTTGACACCGGACGTTTCCTCACAATTAGCCGCAAATACGCGCGGCGAGACAGCCAAAGCGGTCAGCATCACACTCAGAATGATAAGTAAGCGAGGTAAGAGTTTCATAGGCGTGTCTCCGTTAGTCTTATTTTGGTCATATAATCGGGTAATCTTGCCGTTGGGCAGCCGGTTTATTTTGATGTTACGTTAATGAGACAGACTACCATATTGCCAACCAATTGTTTACCAACTGCCATTGTACGCGGGTTCTACTAAATGGATAATAGGCAGTTTACGCATCAGCAAAACCCGCCAAATGGCCTGTGAGTAATGAGGCATTCTGCGCTCGCCTACGCTTGTGTGGCCGGTTACACTAAGCAAGATGAGACCACTACTGATGCTCCGCTGCCGTTGCGATACGGCCGTAACTGAAATAACCGAAGCACTGGAAAATGCCGGGCTGCGCGTCATGCCCTCCTTCGATTCCAGTCTGGCCTCTAGTCCTACCACCTGTCCCCGTCACGGTACAGAGCAGTGTGACTGCCAGATTGTAATTCTGTTGGTCTACGGTGCAGATGAGCGCCCCGCTACCTTGATGGCTCACGGACAGGATGGTGAAACCTGGATTTCCATTGCTTCTGCGCCGGGGCAGCGGCCCTCCTCCGGCCTCGAAACTGCCATCAAACGCGCCTTGTCCCCCCTGTCCGTTACCGTGATGGCAGAATAATTATGACGACAACTTCGACCCAACCTACTGTAGAAGAGACGCCCGTATCCGTAGGCGGTATTGGCGCCTGGATTAGCCGTCATTGGCTGCTTCTCATTCTCCTGATCGTCCTGCTCTGGGTGGGGTTGCCCTGGCTGGCGCCCGTTTTCATGGCCCTGGGCTGGACAAAAGCTGGCGAGGCCATCTACCTTATATATAGCGCCCAATGCCATCAACTGCCCCAGCGTTCCTTCTTCCTCTTCGGCGACAAAGCCATGTACTCCCTAAGCGAAGTGCAGACCGCCTGGCAAGACACCACCAATCCCCTCATCCTGCGCCAATTTGTGGGCAATCCGGAAATGGGTTGGAAGGTTGCCTGGTCAGATCGCATGGTGTCCATGTATACCAGCATCGTTTTCTTTGGCGTTCTCCTCTTCTGGCCGCTGCGCAAGCGGCTCAAGCCTCTGCCTGTCAGCCTCTTTCTCCTGTTGCTTCTGCCCATGGCCATAGACGGCGGCAGCCATTTTGTCAGCGATTTGCTGGCTCCCATCGGCAGCGGCTTCCGCGATAGTAACCTTTGGTTAGTAAATTTGACCAATAACGCATTTCCGGCTACCTTTTATGCAGGTGATGCGTTAGGCTCCTTCAATTCCTGGATGCGTCTCATCACCGGTATTTTATTTGGATTAGCCATTGTCTGGTTCCTGTTTCCTCATATAAGAGACAGTTTTACGCCGGACAACAAACACAAAACACCTGATGAGCGAACCTATCCGAGTTCTTCTGGCCGATGACCATGCCGTTGTCCGGGCCGGTATCCGTCAATTTTTAGATCACGCCCCCGATATTGTTGTTGTAGACGAAGCAGATGATGGTGAGATGGCCCGCCGTCTCATCAGCAAAACGCAGCCGGATGTGGCCGTATTGGACATCCAAATGCCCCAGGCCAGCGGCATTGAAGTGACCCGCTGGATTCGAGCTACCTATCCCCACGTTGGCGTCTTGATTCTGACCGCCTACGACGAAGACCCGTATGTGATGGCTGTCTTGCAGGCCGGGGCTAACGGTTACGTCCTGAAAACGGCCGCTCCCGCCGAGATTGTGCAGGCGGTGCGGGATGTGCATGAGGGCAAATCTGCTCTCGACCCCTCTATTGCCCACAAATTGATGCGCTACGTCTCCGGGCAGCGGCCGTCTCTGGACAACCAGTACGAAGCCCTGACCGACCGGGAACTGGAAGTGCTGACCCTGGCCGGCAAAGGATACACCAACAAAGCCATCGGCGTGCAGTTAGGCATCAGCGACCGCACCGTGCAAGGGCATCTGGCCAAAACCTACAGCAAGCTCCAGGCCGGCAGCCGCACCGAAGCTGTTATGCGCGCTGTCTCCCTGGGGTTGATCCAGACGGAGGCGAGGTGAATGTAGTCAGGAAATTTGGTAACTGGGTAACTGAGTAATTACCCAATTACCCAATCACTCAATTACCCAAAAATGCGCTGGCGCGGCCTTCCCCTTCAACTCTTTGTTTTTACCGTTCTGCCCCTTACGGTACTCCTCCTGGTTATCGCTTTTGGCAGTTTGTTCTTGCACCAGCGGGCTATGCGTCTGTTGGTGGGCGAGCGGGATGAACGGGCCACCCGCGCTGCCGCCTCGGCTATTTCCGAGCAGCTTAACCACCGCAGCGCCGCCATTCGCAGCCTGGCTTTACGCATTGCCGATACGCAGGAAGCAGACCATATTTTAGCGGACGCTGCCTTTTTGCTCCCGGATTTTGGCGGCGGCATTGCTTTGTTTGACGCCGACGGCCGTCTCCAGGCCACCAGCAATGAAGCGCCTACGTGGGAGTTAACGGCCGTACCCCACCCCGACACTATCTCTTCTGAAACCACCCAATTCAGCGGCCCTTTCACCGACTCCGTCACTGGTCAGGAGATGATTTTGACTATGGCCCGCGGCCCGACTGGGGCTATGGCCGTCGGCGCCTTCTATCCCACCGAGCTGGCCCAGGAAGCGCTGGAAGATATCTTTTCCAGCGGTGATCAGGCTGCCGCCTTTTTGACGGATGGTAACGGCCGTCTCCTCTTCCAACTAGGCGATTTACACGAGATGGGCGCTGATCTGAGCCGCTACGCCGGCGTCACCGAAGCGCTGCGCGGCGAAAGCGGCACTACCTATGTTAAAGATGCCGGTGAAGAATTTGTTATAGCTTTCAGTTCTATCCCGCCGCTCAACTGGGCCTTAGTCCTCAAAGAACCGTGGCGGGCTGTTACTGATCCTCTGCTGCGAGCCACCGAATTGGCCCCCCTCGTCCTGGCTCCCGTCCTGATCATCGCCCTTATCGGCCTGGGCTTTGGTATCCGCCAGATCGTAGCGCCGCTGCAATCGCTGGAAAGGAAAGCCACCGATCTGGCCTGGGGTAATTTCGAGGCAATCGAAGAACCGGTAGGCGGTATCAACGAAATCCAGCGCTTGCAAAACGAATTGATCCACATGGCGCATAAGGTGAAACTGGCCCAGCAAAGCTTGCGCGGTTATCTCGGCGCTGTTACTACCGGGCAGGAAGAAGAACGCCGCCGTCTGGCCCGCGATTTGCACGACGATACCATCCAGTCCCTCATCGCCCTCAACCAGCGTTTGCAACTGGCCCAGCTCACCGCATCCGACGAACAAAGCGCCGCCCAATTGACGGAAATGCAGCAAATGACGGCACAAACTATCGCTGACCTGCGTCGCCTTACCCGCGATCTGCGCCCTATTTACCTGGAGGATTTGGGTCTGGTCACGGCCCTCAATATGCTGGCCAGCGATACCAGCCAAGCCCTGAATATCCCCATAGATTTTCAAGTGACCGGCACGGAAAAGCGACTTTTGCCCGATGTGGAATTAGCTCTTTACCGTATGGCCCAGGAAGGATTGAGCAATGTAGTGCGCCACGCCCAGGCCAACTGTGCTCAATTGCACCTTACCTTCGATGATAAAGCCATCACCCTGACCGTGCAGGATGACGGCCGGGGCTTTACCGTTCCTGAAAGTCCGGCAGAAATGACCAACAACGGGCATTATGGCCTCTTGGGTATTCAGGAACGGGCCGAACTGATTGGCGCCCGGATGGCGATTTTATCTGCGCCCGGCAAAGGTACGAATTTAACGATTACCCTACTCACTCCGGAATCAGAGGCGCAAATGGGTAGTTGAGGCTTGAATATAAGCGGCTCAACTGGGTGAAAACGAGGGTAAACATACCGTACAGTATAATTGCGCGGTATAATCATTAGTGATAATTGTCAATTGGGTATGACATTGGTCACTGATCGAAGATGACCAGTAAAAAGGGGGACAAACGGGGGGGTAAACGGCCCGGTCTTCAGCTACCAATCTTCCCCAAAACAAGGTATCATTAAAAACATGACAGAAACAATCAAAATTGCTTATGTGGAAGACGAACCCAGCATCGCCCAACTCCTGGTCAGTGGGTTGGGTCTGTTTGGCATCGAAGTTAAACCGGTTTATATGAGCGCCGAAGCATTGCTGGCCAGTATGGAAGACCCCAACTTTCTGGAAGCGGATATGTTCTTTTTTGACATCCGCCTGCCCAAGATGACCGGGCTGGAATTGGCTCGTGAACTGCGTCACCGGGGAGAGACACGGCCGTTTGTCCTCGTCAGCGCCTGGCCTGCCCCCGGCAAGCAAGAACTGGACGAACTAAACGCCCAATTCCTGCCCAAACCTTTCGACTTTCCCGACGTCATTGCCACAATTCAGGAATTGATGAAATAGAGATTGGAGATTGGCGAGTGCGCTGGCTAATCTCCTAACCCCCTATCTCCCCCCACTTAGCCCCCGTTACCTTTACCAAATCCATCGCGCCTAATTTAATTTGCAGCCCCCGCTGCCCGGCGCTGACGTAAATTGACGTTTGCTCCCGCACGGCCGTATCCAGATAAACCCGAAATCCCTTATTCAGCAGCGCCAGCGGCGAAATCCCCCCTACCTGCAAGCCGGTCAATGCCTCCGCTTCTTTGTGCGAAGCCATCTTCACCTTTTTGACGCTCAGCAGTTTTGCCAATTTTTTCAGATTCAACTGCTTGTTGGCCGGAATGACCGCCAGGATTGGTTTGGCGTTACGGCCGTGTCCCTCCGGCGGCGGCACCACCAGTGTCTTGAACACCTGCTCCGGCGGTGCGCCCAATTCCCGGGCAATCTCCTCCGCATCCCGCATATTGCCGGGATAGGCCACAACTTCGTATTTGATTTTACGGCCGTCCAGCACCTTCATCGCCAACGTCTTATTCGTTTTCTTTGCCATTGTGCCCCTCCGCTCAATCAGGGTAAAATAGTATTATAGCGTGAAGACGTGAGGCGTGAAGACGTGAACCATTCCCAATTCACGATGCGCCATGCACCATTCACAATTACGGAGATTCAGCCCATGAAACTCGGCATCCTGAACGCCATCCACCCGGACGCCAGCAAAGTCAACTGGGGCGGTACCCCGGTAGACGCTTACATCCGCTTCCTGGAAAGCGCCCACCCGAACTTTACCTATACCGGCTACAACGTGGCCCAGGGCATATTCCCCGCCGCGCCGGAGGAAAATGACGCCTATATTATCACTGGCAGCCCCAATGGAGCTTACGATCCCGATCCCTGGATTGCCCGGCTGGGCCAATTCATTCGGGAGGGGTATGCAGACGGCCGTAAATTTGTGGGCATCTGCTTCGGCCACCAGATGATTGCCCAGGCGTTAGGCGGCCGGGTGCAGAAATGGCCCGGCGGCTGGGGCTTTGGTCTGCGCACCTTCAATATTAACCAGCCCAAACTGTGGATGAACGGCCGTCCTGATCACGTCTCTCTCTACTTCGCCCACCAGGATCAAATCACCAAATTACCGTCCGGCGCAGAACTGCTGGCCAGCGACCCTTTCTGTGCCATTGACATGTACACCATCGGCAGCCAAATTCTGGGCATCCAGGGCCATCCAGAATTTACAACCGCCATCATGGCAGATTTGTTCACTTTGATTAAAGATAAAATGGAATCAACCACGTATAATACCGCCGTCCAATCTGTGCGGAACGGCCGTCCTGATAACGAGTTGATGGCGGAGTGGATTGTTAATTTTTTGGAGATTAGAGATTAGAGACCAGAGATTGGAGGCAGCAAATCTCTAATCCCCAATCTCTAATCTCAAAAAGGAAAACCCCATGCCCCTCGACATCATAATCGGCGCCCAATGGGGCGATGAAGGCAAAGGCCATATCACCGACGCGCTGGCGGCGCAAGCCGACATTGTGGCCCGCTTCAGCGGCGGCGACAACGCCGGACACACCATTACCGTCGGCGACGACATTTTCAAGCTGCACCTGATCCCCTCCGGCATCATCCACAAAGACGTTACCTGTCTCATCGGCGGCGGCGTGGTACTGAACCCGGCGGTGATGCTGCGGGAAATGAGCGCCCTGGCCGCGCGGGGCGTAGACGTCAGCCCGGAGCGGCTCAAACTGAGCGGCAGCGCCCACCTGATCACCCCGGCGCACATTGCCCTGGACAAGGCGGCCGAAGAACAACGGGGCGATTCGGCCATCGGTACCACCCAGCGAGGCATCGGCCCGACCTACACTGACAAAACGGCCCGCACCGGCCTGCGCGCCGAACTCCTGGCCGACCCGGAAGGGCTGGCCGACGCCCTCCAGCAGCACATCACCGCAAAGAACCGGATTTTGCAGGAAATTTACGGAGGGGAACCGCTGGACGCCACGGCCGTAGCCGCCAGTTTCTCCCAATTTGCCCAACAGCTGCGCCCCTATCTGGTGGATGGCCCTCATTTTTTGCACGAGGCGCTGGCGGACGGCCGTAACGTCCTGGCCGAAGGCGCGCAAGGCACGTTTCTTGATCTGGACAACGGCACGTATCCCTACGTTACCAGTTCCCATCCTACCACCGGCGGTGTGTTGACAGGATTAGGCGTCGGCCCCAACGTCATCCGCCGCGTCATCGGCATTGCCAAAGCGTTCTCCAGCCGGGTGGGCAGCGGCCCCTTTCCCTGCGAGTTGGACGGGGAGATGGCCTTGCGCCTGCGGGGCACGGGGGCCAATCCCTGGGACGAGTACGGCACGACTACCGGCCGGCCCCGGCGCGTCGGCTGGCTGGATGTGGTGATGCTGCGCCATTCTGCCCGACTCAACGGCTTTGACGAACTGGTATTGACCAAGCTGGACATCCTCAGCGGCCTGGAGACGCTGCAACTGGGCGTGGCCTATGAACTGGACGGCCGTACCCTGACTCACTTCCCCGCTAACCCCACCGATCTGGCCCGCTGCCGCCCCGTCTACCAGGAAGTTCCCGGCTGGCGCGAAGATATTACGGCCGTGCGCCATCCCGCCGACCTGCCCCCCAACGCCCGCCGCTACGTAGACCTCATCGCTGAATTCTGCGCCGTACCCATCACCTGCGTTTCTGTCGGGCCGGGGCGGGAGCAGATTATTAAAATGTAAGCGGGTAATTACACAATTGGCCGAGGCAGGAGAGGCTTTGCAAGATGTTTATGCTGGAAACAGAAAGCGAAAAACAAAAACACCTCGGACTGCGACATTGTTGGGCGTATTCAAGGGAATAACTCTGGCGTTATCCGGTTACCCAATTACTTGTTATGTTAAAATTAAAAGGTAAAGTCATGGCCCTGGATTTAGGCAGTGTGCGCGTCGGCGTGGCGGTGAGCGACGAGACGCGGCTGATTGCCCAGTCGTATGGAGTGATTAAACGGCAGTCACGGGAGGAAGATTTTGCCCGGTACGGCCGTATCATTGCCGAACAGAAAATTGCCCTCCTGGTTATTGGCTTGCCCACAAAAGCGGACGGCAGCGACAGCGATACGGCCGTATGGATTCGGGATTACGCGGCCGATTTGCAGCAGCACATTGACGTCCCCATCGAGTTTTGGGATGAGAGCTACAGTACCGTCAAGGCGGAAGAAAGCCTGCGCCTGCGCGGCAAGCGGGGCAAAAAGGCCCGCCAGCGGGTTGATGCGGTGGCGGCGGCGTTTATTTTGCAAAGTTATCTGGATGCGCATAGCGGCGATTGAGGATTGGCGATTGGCGATTAGAGATTGGAAATCGTGGGCCAATCGCTAATCGCCAAAGGAAAAAACTATCACTCAACAAAACACTCCTCTCCGTCAAGACCCTTATCAGGAAAAGTCTGGCTGCGGGCGCAGTGTGAGGCTGTTGCTGCGGTTGGCGTTGCTTGGGTTGGTGGCAGTTGCTTGCGGCACGGCCGTACTCCTTTTATCAGCCAATTGGTTGAGCAGCCGGGCCGGGGTGCGCATCGAAGGGGGCAGTCCCAATTTGAGTCTGCCGCAGCGTATCTACTTGCAAACGTGGCTGGGCAGCCGCGCCGAGCAGTTGCAGCAGCCGGCCGGATTGGGGGATACGGCCGTATCCTTCACCATCGCTCCCGGCGAATCGGCCGGCGTTATTGCCGCCAATCTGGCTCAAATGGGGCTGCTCAACGACCCGGAACTGTTTCTCAACTACGCCCATTACTACGGCCTGGACAGCCAACTGGAAGCGGGAACCTACCTGGTGGACCCCCGGCAAACCATCCCTGAACTGGCAGTGGCTCTGACCCAGGCCCCTGTCAATCGGGAAGTGACTGTCAGTTTTATCCCCGGCTGGCGACTGGAGCAGATGGCTGACTCACTGGCGGTCATCCGCCCCGGTAGCATTGACCCGGATGAATTTCTGGCGTTGGCCCAGCGCCACACCCCTTACGACCTGAGCCGTTACAATTTTCTAGCCGATTTACCGCCGGAGGCTACACTGGAAGGCTACCTGTACCCGGATACGTATGTGCTGCCGGTGGAGGCGACGGCCGTAGACCTGATTGACGCCATGTTGACCCGCTTCGGCGAACAAGTGACGCTGGACATCCGCCAGGGAATGGCGGCGCAGGGGCTTTCCCTGCGGGAGGGGGTGACGTTAGCTTCCATTGTGCAGCGGGAGGCAGTGCTGGCAGAGGAACGGCCGTTGATTGCCGGGGTTTTCCTCAACCGGTTGCGGCAAAACAGTTTGTTGCAGGCTGATCCTACCGTGCAATATGCGTTGGGCCGCCAGCCGGACGGCGTTTGGTGGAAAAGCCCGCTCTCGTTGGACGATTTGCAATTTGATTCGCCCTACAATACCTACCTGTATGCCGGTTTGCCCCCCGGCCCTATTGCCAACCCGCCGCGGGACACCTTGCGCGCTGTGGCCTTCCCCGCGCAGACGGATTATTTTTTCTTTATGGCGGATTGTGACGATACGGCCGTGCCCGGCAGCCATAAATTCAGCGTCACTTTTGAGGAGCATTTGGCGAATGTGGTGCAGTGTCAATAGAAAGATTGGAGATTGGAGATCGGAGATTGTGAGCCGTCTACGGCAAATCTCTAATCTTAATCTCCAATCTCTAATCTCTACTCTTTTCTTGCTTTTCCTCACCGGCTGCGCTTCTGTTTCTCCCGTGGTCAAAATTGGTCTGGTTGCCCCGTTTGAGGGAGAAAACCGGGCAATAGGCTATGACGTGATTTACGCGGCGCGGCTGGTGGTGCGGGAGATCAATGAAGCGGGGGGGATTGGCGGTTACCGGGTGGCGCTGGTGGCTCTGGATGATGGCGGCGACCCGGAACTGGCCCGGCAAACAGCCGCTTCCCTGGCGATTGATCCGGCGGTGGTAGCCGTATTGGGACATTGGCAGGAGGGGACAACGGCCGTAGCCCAACCTGTCTACACCCAAAACGACCTCCCTTTCATCCCTATGGGCGAACCGCCCTTTGGCCCCGCAGACCCGGCAGCCTACCCGCCCGACTTCCTGGCAAAATATCAGGCTGTCTCGCCCTTTGCAGAAACGGCCGGCCCTTACGCCGGTTCCGCCTATGACGCCTTCCAACTGCTCTGGCAAGTCTTAGAAAAAAGTGAACAAACCTACGGCCGTATAGACCGGGAGACTGTGGCAAAATCCCTCAATGGACTACAATAGCGTACCATGTCATTCTGACCAACGGAAGGAATCTTGCGATGCGGCGGGGAAAGATGCTTCGATTCCTCGGAATGACGGATTAGACGTTGTGTTATTGACTGCGATATGATTCCAACCAGACTTGAACTGACCAATTTTTTGTCCTACCGGAAAACGGCCGTACTTGACTTTGACGGTATTCACTTGGCCTGCATTTCCGGGGCCAACGGGGCCGGGAAATCCAGCATCCTGGACGGTATCACCTGGGTGTTGTTTGGCAAGAGCCGCAGCCGCAGCGACGACGACGTGGTGAACCGGCTGTCTGCCTTCAATGGCGAGGCAGCCGAAGTGCGCCTGACTTTTGATCTGGAGGACGTTACCTATCGGGTGACGCGCCGCAAAAAAGCCCGCAAAGGCACACGCCTGGAATTTCAGGTGGAAACGGAGCCGGACAGATGGAAAACCTTAAGTGAAAGCAAGGTGCGGGAAACTCAGGCGGCCATCGAAAACGTCCTGCGCATGAATTATGACACCTTTATCAATGCCAGTTTTCTTTTGCAAGGTCAGGCGGACGAATTTACGACCAAAACGCCTAACCGGCGTAAGGAAATTCTGGCCGATTTGCTGGGGTTGGGCATTTGGGACAAATACAAAGAGGCGGCTGCCGTCCGGCGTAAAAGTGAAGAGAACCGGAAGGCGCTGCTGGAAAGCCAGTTGGTGGAAATCGAGTTGGAACTGGCCGAGGAGGAAACGCGGCAGGCGGAATTGCAGGCAGTGCAGGCAACGTTAGCTGCCGTGGCGGAACGGCTGGCGGATAAGGAAGCTCTCTTGCAGGAATTGCGTCGCACGGAAACGGCCGTACAACAGAAAAAGCAGCAGTTACAAAACCTGGAAACCAGCCTGTCCCGCGCCCGCCGCCGCCGGGACGAATTGCAGGAAACGCTGGCCCGGCGGCAGGCAGAACGAGCAGCACACGAAGAACTACTGGCTCAGGCTAAGGCCATCACCGCCGATTATGCCGCCTGGCAGCAGGCTGACGCCGCATTGCAAGGCTGGCAGGAGAAGGCGGATGCCTATCACCGGCTGCAAAGGGAGATACGGCCGTATGAACTAACCATCGCCCAGGAAAGAAGTCGCCTGGAGCAGCGTTTGCGGGAACTAACTACCCGCGCCGCTGAGGTAGAGCAAGCCGTCGCCGAACGGGAAACCGTTCGGGAAACATTGGCTGAGGCGGAGACCCGGCTGGCGGAACTGGAGGCGGCGTTGCAGGCGTTGGCGGAACAGGAACGGCTCTGGCAGGAGAAACGGGCGGAATGGCAGCGGTTACAGACGGAACGGCACGCCCTTTTGCAGGAACGGGAGCGGCTGCAAAAACAGGCGCAGCGGCTGGCGGAACTGCGGGTGGAGGCTACGGCCGTCTCCCAAAACCTGGCCGAGGCGGAGGCGGAACTGGCCCAGTTGAATGAGGAAATTGACAATCTGGCTGAATTGCATAACCGGCACGCCGCTTTGCTGGCAGAAAAGAATGCTCTGGAAAGCGACCAGCCCCGTCTCCGGGCAGAATTTAAGCGGCGTAAGGAGCGCGTCAGCCAGTTACAGGAAGAAGAGGCAGACGGCCGTTGCCCCCTCTGCGACCAGCCCTTGACCGAAGAACACCGGGAAACTGTTTTGGCGCAGCTGCAGCGGGAACTGGCGGAGATTGAAGCGCGGGGCAAGGCGGCCAATGAACAGATTGCCGCGCTGGAGGGGAAAATTGACGAACTGGAAATGCGGTTGAAACAAGGGCCG
>JALUPA010000170.1:898-1564 GCA_027054335.1 Ardenticatenaceae bacterium | reverse complement strand
CAGCAGGCCAATGATATCCACCAACTGCATCCGATGGTGGCGCAGGCCCAAGAGAACTTACACACGATCGGTCACCCTCAGAGCATCGGCACCGCGTTGGCCGATGCCGGGTATTGCAGCGACGCGAACCTCACGACGGTGGTGCCGACCGGCCCCGAGTTGTTGGTCGCGACCAACAAGGACTGGAAACAGCGCCAGGCCCAGCGCGAGCAGCCCCCACCCCGAGGACGCATTCCCGCGCACCTGACGCCCCGGGAGCGAATGGAGCGAGCCTTGCTGACCAAGCGGGGGCGCCGGTTGTACCAACTGCGCGGGCAGACGGTCGAACCCGTGTTTGGGCAAATCAAAACCGTCCGGGGCTGTGATCGATTCATGCGGCGGGGCGAGCCAGCCTGTGCCAGTGAGTGGAAGCTGCTCTGTGCCACGCACAATCTGCTAAAGCTCTGGCGGAGTGGCAAGGCAAGTTGGGTGGGGCAACACAGAAAGCACGACCAGCGAGGCGGTCGGCAGGGAAACGGTAAAAAGAAGAAGCCCTGAGCCTTCCAGAGTCAGGGATTCGCCACAAAAATATTCCCCGGGAAGCCCCACCCCGTCCATTTCGGAATATCAGATAGTTCCCGCATGGGTTTGTGCAACAGGCTCCTAGGTTCAGAGAAAGCAATCGAA
>JALUPA010000170.1:0-888 GCA_027054335.1 Ardenticatenaceae bacterium | reverse complement strand
GTCTTGTAATAAATAGCGTAAGGAAATTTTTTCGACAGCAGGCGGTGATAATCGAATACTTTCAGGTGGATGCCTCCATTACGCGTAAGAGAGTCGATGTCGGCAAAGAGGGAATCCAAGAAATAAGCCCCTAATCCCTCTTGTTGCTTTTGATAGAATAGGCGGGCTTGGTGGAGGTCTTCCACGGCGGACGCAAGGATCTTGACCCTCATTCGCGGCGAGTTCGAAGGTCGTTTTTAGCTTCCTTCCAGTCGAGGATTTTTTCCTGGCCGGCCTTAACTCGACCTTCTGTTTCCTGGAGGACCTCCGCATGCCATTGTGGAGACGGGACGGAATCTTCTTCGCGTGCAAGATCTTCCCAGATGGCTTCCATCACTTGGAGCTTTTCTTCTTTGGAGAGCTGTGTGATATCGATGCTTGATTTCATCAGGTAAAATCCTAACAACTTGGCTGCAATTGTTCAATGCGTCAATTCAAGAAATACCGCCTCGACCAATCAACTCCCCACTCAAGGCAATCTCACGCGCGTCGTCCGTTGGCTCTCCGGCGGCACCAGCCCGGAAACGCGCATGGCGTATGACAGCATGGTCAACCTCTGTACAGGGGATGCCAACGGCAATACCACCACCATGGCGTATGACACCTCTGGTACGTTTGCCATGTCCGTGACCAATCCACTCGGTCACGTGACGAGTACCACCTACTGCAAATGGTGTGAATGGTATGCCATGGATTTAGGATTATACGGCCAAGCGTAGAATAATTAGAGACTAATAATTAGGTAGAGTAGAGCACTGGCCCTGACCTGGAGCTGCTCTCGAACGTTTCGACGCACGCGCCTACTTCGGACCACAGCAGTTAGGGGTGACCAACGCCCCCTCATCAAAC
>JALUPA010000169.1 GCA_027054335.1 Ardenticatenaceae bacterium | reverse complement strand
CCCTGGATTTTTCCCAAAAAAGCTGAGACTGTAGCATCATTACAGACGATTAGGCAGCCCTTCGGGGCCGGGCGGCGTGCAGAGTCTTGGTGGTTTCGTCTCGCTGTTGCATTCGCTCCTCCCGTTGCATGTCCAAGGCAATCCGCCCATTGATGTTTCGTTGAGTCCGCACACGGTAGGCAGTCTTTTGCATTTTGCGGTGGCGGCGGTAGCCGCGCTCCACCGCATTGGATGTGGATGGCAGCAGCTTGTCGTCAAGGAACGTCAGCGATTTCTCCAAGTTGGGCGAGAAGAGTTTTTGCAACGTCTTGCCAACCTTCTGGAAGCGACGAACCCGGCGTCGGAGCCTGGCCAGCTTCTCCAACGCGGTATCAGTCCGACAACGGCGATCGAACAGACGGTAGACCTCGTCCATGATGTCGCGCAAGGTTCGCAATTCAGGCCGTCCGCGCGTGATGCGGTGAATCGTTCGCTGCTGAGAGGGCGTCAATTCGCGTCGAACAAAGAGGTGACGATGTTCAAACAGGTCGCCGACCTTCCGGTCGATTTGTTTGCGGCGTTGCGACGTCTTGCGTGCTACGGCTGTCGAAGGACGCCCCCGGCCGAGTTTCGGTTTGGTGGCGGCCAACTCTTTGCGAACCTTGGCCACCGCACGCAGCACCGCTTTGGTCAATTCCTTGAGGACATGAAACTCACACACCTGATGACGCACTTTGCCGAAAACCTTGGAAATTGGCTCTGGATAGAGGCTCGAACCGTCGGTCGTGATCCCCTGGAGTTTCAGATCGCGCTGTTTCAGCAGCGACCGAAAGCGGCGGAAGAAGCGTTCGATGTCAGCGTGAGTGGGGGCGTGATCGAGAACTTCATAAGTGATCCGTCGGAAGGTACGGTTGTCAACGATCGACAGCACGCAGAAGGGACCATCGTACAGTTCGTCGGCCGCAATGTATCCCGAGAAATCAGCCAGCACGGCGTCGAGATATGCTCCGTTGACATGTTGCCGTGCCTTTTTCCCCCCCGGCTTCCACCCAGTTCTGGATAGTGGCGTAAGGAACGAACACGCGGTGGTCCCTCCAAAGATGCCAACTCGCCGCGCGGTAAGGCAAACCGTCTTCCACGACCAAACGCACGGCCAGCGTGACGACGCGATGCGTGTAATGACACTTGGGCAGCGCCAAGTCGGACATATCCGCGTTGAAGTAGCTCTTGCATTGGCAGCAATAGTGCTGCGAGTACGTGAGGTGAATGTTCCGAGGGCGTCCACTGACCAGCTCGCCCACATCGTGCAGCATCCGCTCGCAGGTCCGTTTCCGATAGCAACGGTGTCCGCATTGCGGACAGGGCCGCCGCGAAAAATTGCGGCTGCGTCGCACGATCTTTGGCTTCGGCAAGTCCTCAACACGCGTGATTCCTTCCGTCGCATCCGCCAGATATTCTCCAGGTCCAGCCATAATTACCCTCCTTGGTGAGTTTCGGACCGGTAGAATAGGGGAAGACGATCAACATGTCACGATCAATCCGCTGTAATCGTGCTACAGACTCGGTTTCTGTCATGTATCAACTCC
>JALUPA010000168.1 GCA_027054335.1 Ardenticatenaceae bacterium | reverse complement strand
CTCATAAGTGCCGAAGCCCGCATCCAGGCGAAATTCGACTTCCACCGGGTCGGGATTGGTGGCGTTGTCCTGCTCGAAGCGCTCGAGACGCTGTTGCAAGGCTGCTCGCTCTTCCTGCTGGCGGGCCTGGCGCTGGGTGGTCTTCTCCAGACGGCGTTGTGCGGTCTGAAGGGCCTCTTCCTGGCGCCACAGGCGCTTCTCTGCGGTTTGCAAGCGTTTGCGGGCCTGAGCCAAATGACTGTAAGGGCGCTCCGGGCGGCCTTTGGCCTGATAGCGCCGTTCCAACGCCGCCAGATGCTGCTGGCAAGCCTGGGCCTGTTGTTGGGCGGCGGTTAGTTGCTCGCGAGCCTGTTGCACCCCCCTTTGCTGCGCTTCCAGGCGACGGGTTGTGGCGGCCATCGCCTGCTCGAACTGCTGGATGCGCTGGCGTAACAGGTCGGTTCGGCGTCGGGGACGCAGCCCAAGCCGCCTCTCAGCCGCCAACACCAGGGCTTCCGCCTGGGTACAGGAGACGGTATCTCCCGGATGATGTTCGACCGACAACCACAACCGCCCATAGGTCGGGCTTTCCATGCTGACCAGGGCGGCCTGATAGCCCAACCGGATTTCGGTGTTCATATGGCCATAGGCGGCATTGGGGTAGGTGCGGCTGGTGTTGGATACCGGCAGACCGGTCAAATCGCCATCCAGACAAATTCGTCGGTCTCCCTGGCGCAATTGGGCTAACTCCGCCTCCAAGAAGGGCTGGCTCACCGCTTCCAGGACGTGCACGATCTGGTGCACCTCTTCCCAACTCAGAGCCTGCAACGTGCGGCTGACGCCACTGTAATCGGCCCAACCTGCCTGCCCCCACCCTTCCGCCACCGCCAGGTCTTTGTCCAGCGGATGGGCCGCCCGGCTGATGTCCTGCAAGTGGGGCCGCCCCGCCAGCTGAGCTACCAGAAATTCCAGCACTTTGGTCTGGGGAGTGTGCTGGTAGACTTTTTGTTTCAGGGGAATACGCTGGAACTGCTGAGGCAGCCCGATGTGCTCGGCGAAGGCTCCCCAGGCAACCAGCAAAGCGTGCTGCGTGTATTGGCTTGGATGCTTGTCTCCACTCATGATCGTTCCTTTGGCTATAGGGAATGATCATGAGCATACAGCCTTCGAGTTCAGTTGGTAAGGTGCAGAAAATGTCTCATTTTGAGGCCGTTTTTCGTGATTTGGCCTCTGGTTGCGCAAAACTTACGCTAACACTTTCAGTATCCTCCACGGATCGAAGTTGGTTGAAACTATGGCTAAAACCCCCCGTAAAAGAACGCCCGATGGACTTTCAGTATCCTCCACGGATCGAAGTTGGTTGAAACTTGTTAGTTCTCCTACGGCCCTGGCCGGCGTACCAACTTTCAGTATCCTCCACGGATCGAAGTTGGTTGAAACAATCTCTGCGATAAGAGACCAAGGTGCGTCTGATGTCTTTCAGTATCCTCCACGGATCGAAGTTGGTTGAAACAATCAGACGTACATATAGACGATACCAGGATTTATCCCTTTCAGTATCCTCCACGGATCGAAGTTGGTTGAAAC
>JALUPA010000167.1 GCA_027054335.1 Ardenticatenaceae bacterium | reverse complement strand
CCGTAAAAATCGAGCAATTGGCCCAGGTAAGCCCCGTCCAGGCGCACAGCCAGAGTGTTGATGGTAAAGTCCCGCCGGTGTAAATCCAACTTGATGGAGCCGTGCGTTACTTCCGGCAGGGCCGTGGGTTTGGCGTAGAATTCGGTGCGGGCGGTGACGAAATCAATGGAGTCGGGTAGTTTTTCTGCGGCGGCGGGGGGATAAACGGCCGTCCACACTTCCGGCGTCAGCGCCCATTTAGCCGTGCCAAACCGTTTGTGCGAGCGTACTTCCCCGCCAAATTTGTTTTGCAGCGCCTGGGCCAGAGCGATGGCGTCCCCTTCCACCACCATGTCCAGGTCAGTGGGCGGCTGGCCCAGGAGCATGTCCCGCACAATGCCGCCCACAAAGTAGAGCGGCAGTTGCAGCGCGGCAGCTTCTTCACTGATAGCCAAGACCATTTGCCAGACGGCCGTTGCCAGCGAATCCAGCAGCAGTTGGCGCATGTCCGGGTCGGCCAGCTTTGTTTTGGGCTGGAACAAGTAGTTTAGCAAATCGGTGCGGGTAACGATGCCGCTGGGACGGGCGTCCGGTGCGGGCGCATCTTCTGCCAGGACAGGGATTTGGCCCCAGCCTTCGGCCAGCATCAGTTGCTGCAAATGGTCTATGGAGTCAGACGGCCGTACCGTGACCGCCCCCGTGCGCATCACCCGGCTCACTGGCAGCCGCCCTAAATTGTGGCTGACAGCCCGGTCTATGGCCCGGCGGGTAAGCAAGCCCACCAGTTTCTCCTGGGTTTCATCTACCACCGGATACCCTTCATACCCGTAGCGCTGCATCAGTTCGGCTGCTTCCGTGATGGACAAATCAGGCGAGACGGTTTGCACGCCATGGGACATGAGATCGGCCACACGCACTACCGGTTTGACAATCTCCGGCAGCATCTCTTCGATCTGTTTTTTGACCATGCCCAACGTGGCGTTTTTGACCCGCGCCGCCGAGGCGCGCTCGTGTCCGCCGCCGCCCAAAGCGCGAGCCACCGCCGCCACGTCTACCTGATCGGACAGACTACGGGCTACCAACTGCACGTCGTGGCCCAACTGCACCAGGACAAACAGCCCGGCGGGGGTCAGCGATTCGCGCAGGCGGTGGGCGATGGAGGCGATCTCGTCGCTAAAATCATCATCGGCTACTGCGCCGGTGATGATGATGGACTGGCCGCGAATTTCATACCAGGATACGGCCGTGTGCAGCTCATCATACAGCGCCAGTTGCGCCGGCGTCAGGGGGATGTGCAGGAAACGGCGCACAATGGTCAAGTTGGCCTGCTGCGCCATCAGCCAGGCTCCCGCCGCCAGGTCCCGCTGCGTCGTCGTGTCATACGTCAGCGAGCCGGTATCCTCGTAAATGCCCAGCAAAAGCAGCGTCGCTTCCTCCGGCATCAGGGAGACGCCCCGTTCTTGCAGCATTTCCACCAAAATGGTCGTGGTTGCTCCCACTGCTTCCAGCCGGTACTGCCAGGATTTGTGCTGCTGATGTTCCAGATGGTGGTCAATGACCTGCACCTGGGGATATTTGACCATGCCGCGCACTGTGTTCAAGGCGTGGGTGTCCACCAGAACAACTTCGTCAACCTTACGCCGCTTCCAATCCTCCATCCGGGTAAAGGAGAAGGCGCTCCAGTAGAGCATGAGGAACTGCTCCACATTTTTGTTAACCCGGCGGGGCAGGAGGATAGTTGCTTCCGGGTACAGCTTGCCGGCCGCCAGCTGAGAAGCGATAGCGTCAAAATCGGCATTTTCGTGCGTCAAGATCAGTTGCATAAGGTAATTATAGTGGTTAGTCGGTTTGCCGGGTAGTTAGTTGCAGTTTGACTGGCGGAAACAGACACCTTTGCCGGCTCTGTGACAAGTAATGTCATTTTCAAGCCATTAAATTCTTGACGATATAGAACAGATGTGCTATTCTGTAAACAGAACGAATGTTCGACACCCTCTGTGAAAGCTGGTTGGGTGCGCCCCCAGCCAGCTTTTCCCGTAGAACGATTTTGTAAATCGTTCTTGGGGCGATTTACAAAATCGCTCTACGTTTATTGGCATTTGTCCCACGACATAGTGGGGTCAGGCGCAAGGAGTGAAGAAATGGCGATGAGACAAAGTTATTCAAGTTCAATGGGAAACCGCATGGCGGACCTGAGCAGCGTCATCCCCGCCAAGGTAGCTATTGGTATTATTTTGGTTGTGGCGCTAGTGGCCTTTGAAATTTTCAATTTTGACACAACCCAATTTGCTTTGGAAAGTTTGCTGGGTGACATGCGCTTCATGGGAATTATGTGGGCTACTATTCTGGCAATTGCTTTCTGCTCTATTGATTTCGCCGGGTTGATCCGGCTGTTCACCCCGGAGCGGGGCAGTGAAGAGCCAAAAGCAGTCTGGTATCTGACGGGGGCCTGGCTGCTGGGGGCGACGATGAACGCGGTGATGACCTGGTGGGCGGTCAACCTGACGTTGTTGCAGCATGATTTTGGCAATGAGGTGTTGAGCCGGGAACAGTTGCTGTTGTGGGTTCCTGTTTTTGTGGCTGTCTTGGTCTGGTTGACGCGCATTCTTTTTATTGGGGCGTTTTCTATGGCCGGTGATTATTTGTTTGATATTCATGGCGTGGGGCAAGCGGCGCAGCAGGGCCAGGCAAAACGGCCGTCCCGCAAAACGGCCGTTGCCCGTTCCTCTGCACCCAAAAGAAAACCGGTCCCCGCGCGGGCTAAACCGGCTCCTAAGCCACAGCCCCGTACCCTGTCCACCCAACCGGATGTGACCTACGAAGATTTTAACCAGGACGTGACGCCCACGCCCCAAACGGCCGCACCCAAATCCCGCGTGCGGCAACGGCCGCCGCGCCCCAGTCCGGTACGGCGTTCTCCTATGAGTGGCATTCACGCCCGGCCCCGGAATTGAGAGGAAGTAATGGGGTAACCGGGTAATTACCCGGTTACCCCATTACCCAATATCAAAATGACTGTATACGCCGACCAAGCCAGCAGCTATTGGACAATCGAGACGCCTTTCGACGAATATGAGGAAGAGGTGTATTTTTATGAGGATGATCCGGTTATCATTGATGTGCCTTATGGAGCGTATCAGGATGTAGTGCGGCAGCAGCACCTGGTTCTCATTCTGGCGCTGGTGGTAATTGGCGTATTCCTTTTGGCGACCCTGGCGCTGCCCCGGACGCGGGCGGTTAAAGGGGGCGTTACGGCCGTTGCCGATACAACCACCACAACGCAGACAAATACGGCGGGTAACATCCCTGCCGCCGGTACCATTGCCCCCCTCTTTACCCCCGAAGTGCAATACTGGGCGCCTAAAATTGCTGAATGGTCACAAATTTACGGGATTGATCCCAACATCATCGCCACCATCATGCAGATTGAGTCTTGTGGCAGTCCGGTAGCCGGTTCCTCTGCCGGGGCGCAAGGCTTATTCCAGGTGATGCCCTTCCACTTTTCCCCCGGCGAGGATATGCACGACCCGGACACAAATGCCCTGCGCGGCATGAAATTTTTTAATGCCCAGATGGATTATACAGGGGGCAACATTTTGCTCTCCTTTGCCGGTTACAATGGCGGGTATGCCGCTTCTGGTGGGGCGTATGAAACGTGGCCCAATGAAACAAAGCGTTACTACAAATGGGCCAAAGGTATCTACGAAGACGCCTCGGCCGGCCGTTCCGCCAGTACTACCCTGGAGCAATGGCTGGCGGCTGGCGGCCAGGGGGGCTGCCAGATTGCCGCCGCACAATTGGGGCTAAATCAATAGAAATTTGACAATCTAAAACAGCCTAATATAAAAAAATCGCAAGCGACGTCTTCTTTTGAGGATGTCGCTTTTTTTGTAATTACAGACATATGCGCCCTCTTATTCCCCATGTTATAATTTGCCGCTATCATTCCCCAACGGGGTAAAACGCAAACCAAACAATTTGCCGGGAAAATTCATGTTAATTTGAGAAATCCGTGGCAAAAGAGGCATACATGAGCAAATTGAGTTTTCAGGACATTATTTTACGTTTACTGGATTATTGGAAAATGCAGGGCTGCCTGGTGCAGCAGCCTTACAACGTGCAGGTCGGTGCGGGCACGATGAACCCGGCGACGGCGCTGCGCGTTCTGGGGCCGGAGCCGTGGAACGTGGTGTATGTGGAACCAAGTATTCGGCCGGATGACGGCCGTTTTGGAGACAACCCCAACCGAATGCAAATGTTCCACCAACTACAAGTCATTCTTAAACCCGATCCCGGCAATCCGCAAGAGCTATTTTTGAAAAGCCTGGAATTTATCGGCATTAATCCCCGCCGGCATGACATTCGCTTTGTGGAAGACAACTGGGAAAGCCCGGCGCTGGGAGCTTGGGGGCTGGGCTGGGAAGTGTGGCTGGACGGCCAGGAAATCACCCAGTTCACTTATTTTCAACAGTCCGGCGGCCAGAACCTTGACCCCGTTTCTGTGGAAATCACTTATGGGTTGGACCGCATCGCCCTGGCCTTGCAGGGGGTAGACAGCGTGTGGGAACTGGATTACGGTGCGGGCATCTCCTACGAAAATGTATTACTGCAAAGCGAGATCGAGCATTGCCAATACTACTTCAACGTGGCGGGGGTAGAGAATTTGCAGCAGGTGTATGAAATTTATGAACAGGAAGCCAAACGGTGCATCGAGGCCGGTCTGGTGGTGCCGGCGCATGATTATAATTTGAAATGCTCCCATTTGTTCAATATTTTGGATACGCGGGGCGCGGTGGGGGTGACGGAACGGGCCAACTTCTTCCGCCGGATGCGCCGTTTGTCGCGGCAGGTGGCGGAGTTGTACCTGGAACAGCGGCAGCGCCTGGAATATCCGCTGCTGGAGTCGGCCTGGCAGGAGGAGCCGCGGGAATTGCACCCCCAGGCGATAAAGGCAGGTACGGCCGTATCCCCCCAAACCTTCGTCCTGGAAATCGGCAGCGAAGAACTGCCCGTCTCTGACCTGGATGCCGCCTTGCGCCAACTGTGCGTCAATGCACCGCAAATGCTGGACGATTTGCGCTTGGCGTATGATCGGGTGGAGGTGTCCGGCACGCCGCGCCGTCTGGCGGTGGTGGTACACAAACTGGCAGGCCGCCAGCCTGATCGGGAAACCGTCGCTAAAGGGCCGCCGGTCGACCGCGCTTTTGACGCGCAGGGCAATCCCACCAAAGCGGCCATCGGTTTTGCACGGGGCAAGGGGGTGGACGTGGCCGATTTGCAAGTTGTGGCGGAAGGGAACAAACGGTACGTTACGGCCGTTGTCCAGGAAGCAGGCCGCCCGACTATGGAATTGCTGGCCGAAGCGCTGCCCAAACTGATTGCCGGGATTAAATTTGACAAAAGTATGCGCTGGAACCATACCAACGTGGCTTACAGCCGCCCGTTGCGCTGGA
>JALUPA010000166.1 GCA_027054335.1 Ardenticatenaceae bacterium | reverse complement strand
GTGCGGACGGCGTTTACCACTTCGTCGCCGGCCGATTCCTTCAATAAATAGCCACGCGCCCCGGCCTGCAAGGCGCGGGCGATGTGTTCTGACGTAGCGTGCATGGAGAGGATGATGATTTGGGCCGAGGGGCAGGCTTGGCGAAGCTGTTGCGTGGCTTCGATGCCGTTCAGCTCCGGCATGGTGATGTCCATCAAAACGACGTTGGGTTGTAATTTGGTAACTTGGCGGACGGCTTCACGGCCGTTGGCTGCATCCCCCACCACAGTAATATCTGATTGGGAATTGAGCAAAAAACCCAACCCATCCCGCACCACAGCGTGATCGTCGGCCAGAAAAACGGTAATGCTCATAAGGGCGCCTCGACTATAATGCTTGTGCCTTGCCCGGCGCGGGAATCAATACGGCATTGCCCGCCGGCCGCCTCGGCCCGCTCGGTCATAATCAGCAAGCCCCAGCCCTGGTCTGGTTCCGGTTCGCCCACTGCCCGCCGGTCAAAACCGACGCCGTTGTCGCTAATGGTCAGGCAGAT
The DNA here is from genome assembly GCA_027054335.1 of Ardenticatenaceae bacterium. Lineage (GTDB taxonomy): Bacteria > Chloroflexota > Anaerolineae > Promineifilales > Promineifilaceae > JAJRTP01. The sequence continues at coordinate 14,512 of JALUPA010000166.1, read as the reverse complement.
ATTTGTGGCGTTGCTTTCCAGAGTGATGGCTACATGATCGGCCTGGGCGTGCTTGGCGACGTTGGTTAACGCTTCCTGGGCGATGCGGAACAGGGTGTTTTTTACCAACGGGGAGATGGCCGGCAGGGAATGTTCGGCATTGACGGTGACGGCGATGTTGGTGCGATCAGAAAACTGTTCGCCCAACCAGCGCAAGGCGGCCGGCAGCCCGTAATCATCCAGGATGGACGGCCGTAGATCGGTCATAACGCCCCGAATTTGACTGGTGATTTTTTCTAACAGTTTTTGGGATTCCCGGAGGCGGCTTTTTACGGCCGTATCTTCCGGGGCCAGCGTTTGAATAATTTTCAGATTGATCCCTAACGCTGTCAGATTTTGCCCCACCTGATCGTGCAATTCACAAGCCAGCCGCCGCCGCTCCATCTCCTCGGTTTCCGACAAACGGACGTTAAGCTGCCGCAATCGTTCATGATGTTGGCGAACTGCCTCAAAAAGCTGGGCGTTTTCTAAAGCCATACCGATTTGGTCGGCCATGGCCTCAAGCAGTTGCAAGTCATAGTCGCTTACATTCTGGTTGACGGGCAGCCGTAAATTCATCACCCCCAACACTTTGTCCCGCGCTTTCAGGGGAAGGCATACGTCGTGATGGTCCGGCATTTCCGGCCAAATGCGGCTGTGTCGCACATCCTGCGAACAGTCGTTACACAAAATCAATTCCCCCGTTTGGGCAGTTAAGCCACACAAACATTCGCCCAACCGGATCGGATTGGTGACGCAGGGATGGCAGGGGCCGGCGCCCCGATGCGCCGCCAGTTCTAAGCTCCCCTGGGCTTCATTCAGGCGGAAAAGCATCCCTTTGGCCTGACCGCCAAACATGTCCAGGCGCAGGACTTCTGTCAAGGCGCCGTTGAGAATTTTCTCCAGGTCGAGCGAGTGGCTGACTGTGGCGGCAATGGCGTTGAGGGCGGCCAACTCTTTATTACGCTGGCGCACTTCGTTCTCTATACGTTTCCGCTCGGTGATGTCTCGTTGGATAGCCAGAAAGCCGATAATTTGGCCGTCTTCATCCAGAACGGGGCTGGCGGCGCCTTCGATGGTGATGAAATGTCCGTCTTTGCATTTATTGGGCCATTCCCCGGTGACGACTTCTTTGTTTAGTAGTTTGCGCCAAAATTCTTCATAATCTTTCTGGGTCAGAACGCCGCTTTTGAGGATACGCGGCGTTGTTTTTTGTACGATTTCTTCGGCCGTGTAGCCGTAAACGTGCGTAAATTGCGGGTTGACGTAGGTGATGGTCCCTTCCCGGTCAGTGAGGAAGATAATTTCTCCGGAAGTTTCTACCGCTTTGCGCAGTTTGACCAGTTCGCTTGCGGCCTTTTTCCGCTCTGTAATGTCCCGGAAAATGGTCTGGATGGCGAGACGGCCGTCATGCTGGTAAGGAATAGCCACGACTTCAGCGTCCCCGTAACGGCCGTCCAGTCGTTTGAAGCGGATTTCGATCATGGGTGACTGTTTGTTTTCCTGACACAGTTGGCGGTATTGTTCCTCAATTAAATCGCGGTACTCTGGCAGGACAAAATCCCATACCGAAAGCCCCATCAGTTCTTCCGGGTCGTCTGCGCCAAAAAGTGCCGCCCCGGCCGGATTGAAGTAGACGATTTTGTCCCCGCTCTGGATACCAATGGCGTCCGGGGAAAATTCCACCAGGTTGCGGTATTTTTCCTCGCTGGCTTGCAGGGCTACGGCCGTTTGCCTGTACTTATTGAGTAGAGAATGGGCGTAAAGGGCAAATCCCACCACAAAGATAAAGACCAGAGAGCGTTGCCAGATGTCGTGGTGTGACGGCCGCAAAATCTGGTTTAGCAACGTACCTTCTCCAAAGACATAGACCAGCACAAAAGATTCAACCAGCCAGAACAAGAGACTGGCGCCAAAACCCAGGAGAATAATTTGCCACGTTCTGGGTAAAGAATGTACGGTTGGGGATGTTTTTTGCATAAAATCCACACCTGTGCAGCAGCCGGAGTTCAATGAGGAACGTGTAGAACGGGAAATATTGTTTGTAGTATAGCGAATGAACATATTCCTGGCATCGCTGAAAGTCATCAACTGTGTATGACATTCGCCACGAGAGTAAGCGTTCACCCCCCCCCTCGTTCCACGCTCCGCGTGGAATGCTCTTGCCAGACGCTCCGCGTCGCGTGGACGCAGAGCGTCCGGGTGGGCATTCCCACGTAGAACGTGGGAACGAGATGGGGGAGTGAACGGTTACCCACGAGAAGAGGGGCCGGATACGGCCGTAGATGATGACCGCACCCCCACAAATACCGCCTCACCCGCCGGGGCTTCCCCCCTGAATCCTCCTCCGAAGCACCGCGGCAGAGGCGGGCCGGAACCCCCCTGCCCCGCCGGAAGGGATCATTGACGGCGTCGTAATGACGGGCGCAGACTTAAACCAGGCTATATTGCAGAACTATGCGAACTTACGAAAGATTGGGAAAAGCCGCACATTCCTGCACTTTAATCGGCATCCACAATTTGAAAACAATAGCCATACCCCCGTTCATTGTGAATATAGCGGGGATGTTCCGGATCCTTTTCGATTTTTTGGCGCAAATGCCAGACATACCGGCGCACGTATCCTACCTCATCGGCATATTCCGGCCCCCAAACCGCATTCACCAGTTCCTCCGGCGAAAGCACCTGGCCGGCCCGCTGCATCAAGGCGGCCAACAGCTTGAACTCTGTCGGTGTCAGGTGAACTCTCTCGCTGCCCCGCCAGACACTTTTTGTTGTCTGGTCAACCACCAAATCACCTTGCTGAAACCCCATTGCATTCTCATCCGTTATAAGGTTGGCGCGGTTAAGCACGGCTTGCACTCTGGCTGCCAGTTGCGCAAAGGAAAAGGGTTTTGTTACATAATCATCCGCCCCCAGGGAAAACCCTTGTAAAATATTGGCTTCTTCATCCCGCGCCGTCAGCATGATGACGGGGGTGGTGGATAATTCCCGAATACGCATCAGCACTTCCCAACCATCCCGCTGCGGCATTGTGATATCCAGAATAACCAGATCAGGTCTGCTGGTAAAAAACGGGCGGACGCCGGCCAACCCGTCGTTTGCTACATGCACTGTATGGCTTTGGTTACGCAGGTAATCAGCCAATAAATCGGTCAATCCGAGGTCGTCGTCAATTAAGAGCAGGTCAGCCATCTTCAGGCACGTCCTCCGTCAGGGGTAGAGTAATGATAAAGCGGGAACCGGGGCGATCGGCGTAATGGTGTACAGGTGATTCCAGGGTCAGACAGCCCCCCTGGGCTCGGGTTAGGGCATCGGCGAAGTAAAGACCCAGTCCCCACCCGCGATAAGTCACTTTGTCACCCCTTTCGATCCGTTCAAAGCGGGCGAAGATGCTTTCTTTTTTGTCTTCAGGAATGCCCGGGCCATAATCGGTAACGGCGACTTTGAGGCATTGGTCGTCGGTGTAGGCTGCAATGTCTATCGGGGCCCCCGGCGGGCTGTATTTATCGGCGTTGGTCAGTAAATTACGCACGATTTCTTCAAAATAGATTTCGTCAGCCCATAAGGGAGGTAAATCTGGCTGGATTTGCCAATGGACGACTCGTTTGTCTTTTGCCAGAACGTTGGCCGCAGCTCTTTTCAGCAACGGCCGTACTGCAAGCGGCCCTGGATTCAAGGTAATATGCCCGGCATCCAATTGCGACACATCCAGAATTGTTTGCACAAACTGCGTCAGCCGCCGGCTTTCCTCAGCCATCACGTCTAATATGTGTCGCGTTTTAGGGGGCAGTTGGTCTCCTTCTTGTAAAGCCATTTCCAAACCACCGTTCAATGTGGTCAACGGCGCTCTTAACTCATGGCTGACCAATGAGACGAAATCGGATTTCATTTCATCCAGTTTCTGCAAGTCCCGGTTCGCCTGGGCCAATTCGGCATTCCGTTCGGCCAGCGTAGCCGTGCGCTCGGCAACCGTTTTTTCCAATGAGCGATTGGCGGCTTCGGTTTCCTCTCTGGCAGCAACCAATTGTTTGATAAGGGTCATAATGTAGGTGAGAACAAAAAAAACGGCCGTTGGCCCCAGAATGCCAAAAAAAACAATCTCCGAAATTAGGGAAAACTCAACCGTACCGGGATTTTGCCAATGTTTATCTTCCTGAAATTCAAACATAACCACAACGAAAAATAAAGTTAGCGGCAATAGAAACCGGATCAGATTAACCTGCCATAGCAAGTCATGCTTCTTATTAGTGCCTGCCATTGTTCTCTCAAAAATTCTTGTCATCTGTCGTTGTTCTCCACCTGTTCTGCATTTCATTATATAACAACCAATCCCTTCCGCACGACCCCTCATCTTGCTTTCCTGACAATTGAGACGTAATTTTGACAATTCCAGACGTGATTATGACATACAAGATTCACCCCTCGTGTTACCATTTCCTTAACTTTTAATGAGAATCAAAACGGCCGTTTCCCCTGTTTGGAGAGGCCAATAATGATTCAGTATGGATACTCTGAAAGGAGGCAAGATGAAACACAAATATTTTATTCCCTTACTCTCTCTACTACTTATCCTCGTTATGGCTGCCTGCTCCTCACCGGAAGCCCCAACTGTGAAAGAAGCTGAGACCGCACCAACCGAAGCGCCGGCAGTTGAATCGCCGACTGAAGCGCCGGCAGTTGCAGCGCCAACCGAAGCCCCGGCCGTTGAAGAAGTAGCTGCCGTCGAATTGGTGGGCGATCCGCTCCGGGGTGGTTTGCTTTACGACAAATGGTGGGACGTCACTGGCGCCGACGCCCCGCAAGACGATCAACCCTTGTGGGCCACCCAAGACACCAACGAGCGCAGCGGCGAAGACACCTGGCGCTGTAAAGAATGTCACGGTTGGGATTATAAAGGTGTAGATGGCGCTTATGGCAGCGGCTCGCATATGACCGGCTTCCCCGGTATCCTTGACCTGGCCGGCGCCCCGCCTGCCGATATTTTGGCAATGCTCCAGGGTTCCACCAACCCTGATCATGACTTCTCCACTGTTATGGATGAGCAGGCTCTTACAGACTTGGCTCTCTTTATCAGTGAGGAAATGATTGATGATGACGCCATTGCCAATGCAGACAAAACGGCCGTTAGCACCGACGTCACCCTGGGTGAAGAATTGTTCCAGGACTGCTCCGACTGTCACGGCCCGGAAGGTCTGGCCCGTAACTTCAAAACCGTAGTTAACGATCCCGAATACGTAGGCGGCCTGGCGGCTGACAATCCCTGGGAATTTACCCACAAAGTCCGCTTCGGCCAACCCGGCACAGACATGATGTCGGCTATTGACGCCGGTTGGAGTGAAGACGAAGTGGCCGCCTTGGTAGCCTATGCCCAAACCCTGCCGGAAATGCCGGCCGTTTCTAACGGCGGCATCCTCTATGACAAATGGTGGGCGGCCCTGGGCCTGGACGCGCCGGAAACAGACCAACCCCTGTGGGCCACCCAGGACACCAATGAACGCAGCGGCAAAGATACCTGGCGCTGTAAAGAATGTCACGGTTGGGATTATCAAGGCGTAGATGGCGCTTATGGCAGTGGTTCGCACATGACCGGTTTCCCCGGCGTTATGGCTGCGGCTGATATGTCCCTTGATGAAATCATTGGCTGGCTTAATGGGTCAACCAATCCGGACCATGATTTCTCACCTTACCTGGATGAATTCTCTATGGGACTCATGGCTGCTTTCCTGCAAGAAGGGACCTTTGATATGACGCCCTACATCAACGAAGACAAAACAGTCAACGGCGATGCGGCAGCCGGCGAAGCCCTTTACGAAGAATGCGCCGAATGTCATGGTGACGACGGCACAGAGATCAATTTTGGTGAGGAAGACGAGCCGGAATATGTGGGTACCGTGGCCAATGACAACCCGTGGGAATTCCTGCACAAAGTTGTTAACGGACAACCAGACACCCATATGCTTCAAGGACGTGAGATGGGCTGGAGCCTGCAAGATATGGTGGACATCCTCTCTTACTCCCAGACATTGCCATCTGAATAGAAACAACTTTTTCTAACCAAGAGAGGGGCGGTGGAGTTTCCCCGCCCCTCTTCTCTTTTACAAACAAAGTGGGAGTGCCTGATGAGCAAAATAAAATTAGGTAATACAGCACAATTCGTCGCTTTGTTACTGCTGGCAATAGGCACAATACTTGTAGTTGGCTTGATGGTCAAAGAACAGCCGGTGCATGCCTTGCCAGAATACGCCGCCCGCACGGGAGAAGCGTGTGGCGCCTGCCATGTAAATCCAGGCGGCGGCGGGCCACGCACCATGACTGGTTTGTTGTGGGCCGCGAACGGCCGTCCCGATGAAATGCCCGACCTCACCGTGCCCATTGCCCCCGGCGAAACCGACGGCCAGGAATTGTATGACATTGCCTGCGCCAGTTGTCACGGTCTGGCCGGCGAAGGTTTGTTTGGCCCGGCCATCACCGGCAGTAATTTGAAAGAACGTAAAATCAGTTCCACCATTTTGCGCGGCCGGGAACGCAGCGGTATGCCGGCCTATGAAGGGCAGCTTACCGATGAGCAACTTGAGGCATTGGTTACCTATACGGCAGGTCTCGCTTCAGGTGAGATTGAACCACCACCCAACACGTATCCTCTCCCAGCCGGCAAGCTTGGCTGCGAACCAAACCCTGACGGCCCCAGTCGCTGCGGAGGAAACTAACCATGAGCCAGAATACATTATCCCGACGCCAATTCTTGCGATTGTCGGCCTCCCTTGTGGGTTCAGTCGCCATTATGCGGACATCCCCGCGGCTGTTAAGTAGATTAGCGGCTGACCCGAAAACGGCCGTCTGGCTGGAAACCGCCCAAAACGAAACCATCATCCCCACAGCCTGCCTGCTTTGCCCGGCCGGCTGCGGCATGTTAGCCCGCGTCGCCGACGGCCACCTGGTCAAAATGGAAGGCAGTCCAATGCACCCCGTCAACCTGGGGGCGCTTTGCCCCAAAGGGCAGGCGGCCCCGGAACTGCTTTACAATCCCGACCGGCTCACCGGCCCGCTGCGGCGCACGGGCGAGCGTGGCGCAGGCCAATGGGAAGCCATCTCTTGGGACGAAGCCATTCAAATCGTCGCCGATAAATTAAATGAACTGCGGGACGCCGGTCATCCCGAGCAGGCGGCCCTGCTCTATGGCGAAACGCGCGGCCAAATGCGCGCTTTTTTGCAGCGTTTCCTGGCCGCTGTCGGGTCGCCCAACGCCATTTCCCATGACAGCTTAAACATTGAGGCGGCCAAATTAGGCAGTCTGCTTACCCAGGGCATCTACGACATGCCCGCTTACGATTTAGAAAACAGCAACTACGTCCTCAGCTTTGGCGACAGCTTCCTGGAAGCCGGCCGTAATCCGCAGCGTATGATTTCCGGTTATAGCTATATGCGCCGGGGACGGGCTAACCGGGGAAAATTTGTCGTGGTTGATCCCCGCCAGGGCGTCACCGGCGCCAAGGCCGACGAGTGGATTCCCATCAAGCCGGGTACGGACGCCGCCCTGGCCTTAGGCATTGCCAACGTCATCATCAAGACCGGCCAGTTCGATTCCGATTTTGTGCAAAATTACAGTTTTGGTTTTGAAGATTTCAAAGCGGACGGCAAAGATCACAAAGGATTCAAGAATTTTGTGCTGGAAAACTACGATCCGCGCCGCGTGGAACAAATCACCGGCGTGTCGGCCACAACTATTTCCCGTATTGCCGGGGAATTTGCCGGTAATCGCCCGGCGGTAGCTCTGGTAGCCGGAAAAGGCGGCCTGCTCAACGGCAGCTTTAACGGCGTTTATACGGCGATGGCCGTGCGCTGTTTGAATGCCCTGCTGGGGAGTGTGGAAACGCCCGGCGGCATTTTGACGCAGCGTTATTTTGGCTGCGAACCGTGGCCGGAACTACCGACTGACGCCGTTGCCGAAGCCGGGCGCGAAGCGGAACGGGTGGATGGGGCCGGTACGGTTTTCCCGGTAGCGTATACGGCGTATCAAGCGGTGGCGGAACGGGTGACAGACGGTTATCCGCTGGAAGCTTTGTTCCTCTACGATGCCAATCCGGTCTACGAAACGCCGTCCGGGGCTAAGTTTATCCAGGCGTTTGAACAGATTCCGTTTATTGTTTCGTTTGCCACTTTTATGGATGAATCGGCGCAATATGCGGATTTGGTGCTGCCCGAACCAACCTTTATGGAACGATGGCAGGATGATTTCATGGAAGGGCTGGGCTACCCCGGTGTGGCTTTGCGCCAGCCGGTGGTCGAGCCGCTTCACGATACGATGAATACGGGGGACTTTTTGCTCAAGGTGGCGCAGAAAATGGGCGGCCCGGTGGCCGAAGCAATGCCCTGGGAATCGTATCTGGCGCTGCTGCAAGACCGGCTGCAAAACATAGGCACGGATTGGCAGACGCTGGTTGATCTGGGCGTCTGGTTGACGCCCGGTTACCGCTATGCCCGGCGCGGCAGTGAGCGATGGGTGACAGAAGTGGTTGGCCCTGACCGGCAAAGCGCGCCCCGTGACGGCCGTTTCGATTTTTACAGCCGCGAGTTAAATTGCCTGATTGGGGAGATGAGCGCAGAAGAACTGGCGGCAAATGGTATCTCCACTACCGGCGATACTGTCTATCTGCCCCATTACGAACCGCCCACAGATTTGGGCGACGCAGCCGAGTATCCCTTCTTGCTGAATGTGGTCACGCTGATGAGCCTGGGGCCGTACAGTTACAACGCCAATATGCCCACACTGCAAGAAATAAGCGGCATGACGGTCAACCAAACCTGGGACAGTTGGGTGGAAATGAATCCGGAAGCGGCCGCTGAACGCAACCTGGCGGATGGCGACCGGGTCTGGATAGAAAGCCCCCTGGGTAAGATACAAACCACCTTGAAATTACTGCCCGGTGTCCGACCGGACGTCATCAATCTGCCGCACAATCAGGGGCATACGGCCGTCGGTCGTTGGGCCAAAGATCGCGGCGTCAGCGGCCTGACCATTATGAACCCTGCCAGCGAACCGCTTTCCGGGTTGGCGGCATTTACCAATACGCGCGTGAAAGTGTATCCGGCGTAACAAGGACGGGCACAGCTAAAAGACCCGTCATTCGAGTAAACGAGGCAACAATATGACAAAATGGGCAATGGTAATTGATTTAGACAAATGTGTGGCCTGCCAGGGATGCAGTATTGCCTGCCGTTTTGAAAACAATACACCAGTGGTAGCGCCGGATCAGGCCGAAATGGGGCGAGCCATACGCTGGAACGACGTGTTTCCCTTTCCGGTCAATGCCACTGAAGAAACCGGCGAATATCCGCACACAAAAACACGCTATATGATACGGCCGTGTATGCACTGCGAAAATCCGCCTTGTGTCAAGGTTTGTCCGGTGCAGGCTACCTTTAAGGACGAGGAGGGCCTGGTGCGCCAGAACTACGAGCGCTGCATTGGCTGCCGTTTTTGCACCGTCGCCTGTCCTTATGGCGTGCGTTATTTCAACTGGTACGAGCCGGAATGGTCGCCAGAGATGGCCAAAGCCATCACGCCGGACAAGGTGGTGGGCAGCGGCTCATTGGAAGGGCCGGCAATTCGCCCCAAAGGGGTGGTGGAAAAATGCACCTACTGCATTCAACGGCTGCACAAAGCCCGCGCTCGCGCTGTGGCCGAAGATCGTGATTTCCGACCCGATGAATACGTGCCGGCCTGTGTGCAAACCTGTACCGGTAAGGCCCGCTTCTTCGGCGATCTGGATGATCCGGAGAGTACAGTCGCCATTCTGGAACAAAGTCCGCGGGCTTTCCGGCTGCTGGAGGATGTGGGCACACATCCCAAGACAATCTACTTGCGAGAGGGTTAAATTATGTTGAAAGTTGACGCGCAAGATAAAACAAAATTACTCGATCCGCTGTATACCGCCTCGCCCCGCTTCTGGGTCTGGATTGGTCTGTTGGTATTGACCATGGCCTGGGGCGGCTATTATTACGTGCGCCAGTTAATTTACGGTCTGGGGGAAACGGGGATGAACCGCCCGGTTTACTGGGGCGTGTACATGGTCAATTTCGTCTTTTTCATCGGCATCAGCCACGCCGGAACGCTTATTTCGGCTATCTTGCGGGTGACGGGGGCGGAATGGCGGCGGCCGATTACCCGGATAGCAGAAGCAATTACGGCCGTAGCCCTCATCGTCGGTACGCTGCAAATCTTTGTGGACATGGGGCGGTTGGATCGAATGTTGAATGTGTTTACTTACGGCCGCCTGCAATCCCCGCTGCTGTGGGACGCCATTTCCGTGACCGCTTACTTCCTCGGTTCCATCACTTACCTGTTCCTGCCCCTCATTCCCGACGTGGCCCTGCTGCGAGACAACTTCCCGGAAAATGGCTCGACGTGGCGCAAGCAGCTCTATACCACCCTGGCCCTGGGCTGGCGGGGCAATAAGACACAATGGCTCCGGTTGGAAAAAGCGATTGGCATCATGGCGATTCTCATTATCCCTATCGCCGTTTCTGTACATACCATCATCTCCTGGATTTTGGCGACGACGGTGCAGCCGGGCTGGCATTCCACCATCTTTGGCCCTTACTTCGTCGTCGGCGCTATTTTCTCCGGCATTGGCGCGTTGTTCATTGCCATGACCGTCGTGCGTAAAGTGATGGGGCTGGAGGAGTACATTACCGAACGGCAGTACCGCAACCTGGGCTTCGTATTTATCCTCATGGACGCCATTTGGTTGTATTTCACTTTTGCCGAATACTTGACGCTGGCTGCCGGGCAGGAAGTGAACGAGTTCCCGGTACTGGCCAGCAAATTGTGGGGGGATTTTGCCCCTACTTTTTGGTTGATGGTGGCGGCCATGTTGATTGCCTTTTGGGTCATGGTTGTTCCTATGTTGATTCCGGCCAAAACCAAAGCGCGTGGTTTGTTTGACAAGCGAGTCACGGCCGTAGCCGGTGTGATTGCTGTGTTAGGGGTGGTCGCCCTGTTTACTAATCTGCTGCCTCTGCCCGAAAATGTACCGCCGATAGCTGTAGCGGCAGTGTTCTTTACGGCCGTCATCATCGCCGGATTAGGCTTGGCTTTATGGCTGAAAACGCGCCTGGTGACAGCCATGGTTATCGCCTCTGCCCTTGTGGTCACGGGCATGTGGCTGGAGCGTTGGAACATTATCGTCCCCACCATGACGCATCCTTATCTGGTGGAATGGACGACCTACGCCCCAACGATTACCGAGATTTCAGAAACTATTGCTTCTCTGGCCTTATTCTGCTTCATCTTCACCCTCTTCTTCAAGCTGTTCCCGGTCATTTCCGTTTGGGAAATTGCCGAAGGGCGGGTAATAGATGCCGCGCAGGCCCAGACACACATTCCCCTGCCGGAATCATCGGAACCGACAAAGCGGCGTTTTGGCGCACGACGGGCGGCTGGCGACTGAGGACTACCAGACTACGAGACTAAAGAGTACGAGACTAAATGACACCTCCCACCCCACCCCACCTCCTGGCCGACCTGTATGCCGGGTTGGCCCAAATCCTGGCCGAAGCCGGTAAGGGTAAACTACCGGCCTGGTTTGGCCGTCGGGGACGGAACTGGCCTCTGTTTGTCCCGGCTAAATCGCTGGCGGCGCAGTTGGATACGCCATTACTGGCGCAGGCGGTGGCGGCAATGGCCGAGGTCGGCCGGGGGGCCAGGTTGAATGGGTGTCATCGTCTGTTTACGGGTAACGGCCGTCCGCCTATTATGCTTTATGAATCGTGGCACGTGGACGGCCGTTTTCCTTCACCGGCTACATTTGCCGTGCAAACCGTGTACCGGCAGGCCGGTCTGAACTTGACGGGCGAACTGCCGGATCATGCGGCGGTAGAGCTGGAATTTCTGTCATTTTTGGCAGAACGGGAAGAGGAAGACGCCGGGCAGGCGCAGCAATGGCGCACTGCCCGGCGTCGCTTCCTGAAAGACCACGTTAACCGCTGGCTGCCTCAAGTGGCCCGGCAACTGGCGCAGTCGAATGATAAAGCCTGGGCCGCGATTGGGCTGTTGTTAACGGCCGTACTCGCCCTGCCCCATCGTGCCCGCAGCAGCCATACCAGGGCTATGCTTGGCTTGCCGACGTTAACGGCCGTAGCTGACTGTACGCTGTGCGGCTTTTGCGTCCAAATCTGCCCCACCCGCGCCCTGCGCATCTCAGAAGATGAGCAGGCGACGCGGCTGTATCTACTGCCGGCATCCTGCATCCACTGCGGCAAATGCGCGGCGGTGTGCGACGAACAAGTGATGGTAATGGATAGAGGATCGGTGGCAGGAACGGCCGTTACGGAGTACCTCGGCAAGCTCGGCGCAGACTCTGTCGAAACGGCCGTGCTTTTGCGCCAATCGCCCCGGCTGGCCTGCCCTCGCTGCGGCCAGGCCACCGTCAGCCAGGCAGAGATAACCGCTATCGTCTCTCGCTTGGGCGAACATCCAGCCTGGCTGGATTACTGCCTGAACTGCCGCTGAGAAGCGACTAACGGCTACCAGACTAACGACAGGAGACCAACTATGAACTTTCCAGATACGCCTTTTTTCCAGATTTTGTATGCTATCATTAACACACCGGGCATTGGCGGGATTATCGTGATCACATTGGGGTTGAGTATGTCCACGGCTGTTTTTCTCACTTTGCGTTGGATTGCTCGCGGCAGTCAGGCCGAGGAAAGCGAGATTTACGCTTACCCGACGACAGCTTTACATGATCACGAGTAGACAATATTCAGCTGCTTGCAAGCAACGGCCGTTGCTCTTATGGTCGAGTTTTGGTGCGGGTGATGGAACGAGACAGGTTTGAAGTTATCCGTATCAGCTTTCATGCTCTTGTCGTACTTCTGTGCGCTTCTCAATTACCTATTCCTTTGATATCACTGGTAGAAACAGTTGCGTGTATGGTTGTCCGGAAACAAAGCTGCTGTAGCCACTGGCGCTCCACAAACCGCCGCTGTTACGCGCCTGGACAGATACCCAGTATTGTCGTCCTGCCACCAGACCCAGCCCATTATGGATAATAGTTGTATTATTCACAGCCGTCCAGTTCACAATATCCGTCGCCCCCGGCGCAGAGCCGATGGTGTAGCGATAGCCGGTAACCGTCGAATCGGGATCATTGGCTGTCCAAAGGGCCATAACTGTAGATGCATCTCCAGCCACTCCCCCGGCAATGACGGCTGGAGGTTCCGGCGGCGTCTGGTCTGTAATCTCCCCCGCATAATCCACCGTAAACCCAAAGCGCGTATCTGCCGCAATCCTCATCCCATCCGTACCCTGTGCATTGCTAACACGAACCACATAACTTGCCCGAGGAATAAGAGATGTAACCTCAAAAGTGGCCCGCCAGCGCGATTCATCAAGCCATTGCGCATTATCAAGAACCTGATAGGTCGTATAGGGGGCAACGCTTCCGAACGTTACGATGGGGTCTATACTCTCGTCCATCGGCCGGCTGAAGGTGAGATCAAAGGTAGCCGTTTCAATGCCTATCGGGTCAGCGGGGGAAATGGGTAGATTGCTTAAGAAGGCAGGAGCGTCCGGTTCTGGCGCTGTCAAAATCGGAGTGTAGGTGACGATTCCCAGGTTGAAGTCATCGGTAAAATCGTAGATTTTTGAGTTGATGGCAGACATAGAGGTAGTATTCCACCAGTTAAAAGAAGCATCAATATTATAAGTCGTATTGTTTTGAAAATCATATGAGATATTGTTGACCAAGTTGTTGTTGTTAATGTAAACAGTAGATGGAGAAAAACCACCATCAATCAAGATACCTACGTCGTTGTTTAAAACTGTGTTATTCGTCACCGTGAAAACATCGTTTATCCATAATTTTAGGCTCACAAAGCCGTTTCCGACAATCAGGTTATTGGCAAAATAGCCAGGATATCCTGTACCACCACGATCAGCAAACACACCCCCATTAGTGTTATCTGCAATACGATTATGGGTTATAGTAATAGCATTTCCTGTTTGTAAGCCGAACTGGTTTTCTCTGATATCGTTATAAACTAACACCGGCCGTGAATCGTAGTAAGCTGCACTCTCCCCAGCAATAATGCCAGTTTGCGAGTTGTATTGAACCAGATTATATCCGAGGTAAGGTGAGGCATTGGCGCAAGTAATTCCCGTTGTTGCATACTCCACAATCGTATACTGTAATGTATTGCCGCTCACGTATTGTGTATTATTGTCAACTGTGGCATCTAGACTACTATCAGTAAACTGGATTCCATTCCAATCGCCAGGAGCAGGAATTGCCTGATTAGATGTAAAGCGTATTGGTTGATCTGGTTGACCAATTGCAACTAAAGTGCCATTAATCTGGAGTATGTGTCACTTTACACCCTATAATGTACCAGTGATTTACGGCAAAGATGTACCACTGGTTTACGGCAATAATGTACCACCCATTAACGGCAATCATGTGCCACTTGGCAACCTGTTTTCCTTTCCTCT
>JALUPA010000165.1 GCA_027054335.1 Ardenticatenaceae bacterium | reverse complement strand
TAAGCGTTAAATAATTCTGTGATGAACCGCTCTGCTTTGGTTTGCATCCGTACCAGCCGGTAATTCCGGTACATACGATCCAGCAGGAACTTCTTTAGCTGACGCACTTTGGGGGCAAAACCGGCAGAATAACCTACTAAGTTTTGCGGAAACAGTTGAACCTCCTCCGGGCTTTGAATCTGATGTTCTGCCAGTTTTTGCGAGGTGTGCTGCAAAACGTCAGTAATGGACAGGCCGATAAGTTCCCGGATAATCTCATGCCGGACGATGTGCGGTAAATGCCCCCCCCCTGACCAGCCGGCGCTCTCTTTTAATTCTTGCCACAAGGTTAACTCATCCAATTCGGCCATATCGAATATGTCAGCACGCAAACCGTCATCCAAATCATGGGCGTCGTAAGCAATCTCATCGGCCAGATTGGAAATTTGCGCTTCCAGCGAGCCACGTTTTTCTGGATCGTAGCCGGCTGCGTCGCTTTTGTCGTAATCGGTCTCGTGTTTAATCATACCTTCGCGGGTTTCGAAGGTCAGGTTAAGACCGGGGAAAGCCGGGTACCGTTTTTCCAGTTCTGTTACCACGCGGAAACTCTGTGTGTTGTGGTTAAAGCCGCCATAATCCTGCATGAGCAGGTTGAGGGCATGTTCGCCGGCGTGGCCGAAAGGGGGATGGCCTAAATCGTGGGCCAGGCAGATGGCTTCCGTCAGGGCTTCATTACAGCCCAGGCCGCGGGCCATAGAGCGACCCAACTGGGCTACTTCCAGCGTATGGGTCAGGCGAGTGCGGTAGTGATCCCCTTCATAATAAATAAATACCTGGGTTTTGTATTCCAGACGGCGGAAGGCGGTGGTGTGAATGATGCGGTCCCGGTCTCGCTCGAAGGCGGTGCGGGTTTTGGATTCAGCTTCCGGGTAAACGCGCCCTTTGGACTGGCTACTCTTCAGACCATAGGGCGCCAGATTCGTTTGTTCCATCTCTTCCAATTTCTCTCGAAAATAAATCATGTTTTACTCCTTGAGCTACTGCATACCGCGCCTATATGTGTTTGACTTGCTATTGCCTTATGACAAGTGTAACATAAACGGTGAGAATGATGGCCTGGCTATTATCAATTTCTAGTTTGAACCTCAATAAATTCCCAAAAGGGGTGATCTGATGAGTGACAATTCTCAAGGGGTGGGCAGGAACCTGGTTTTATTATTTATGATTCTGGCTATTATTCTGGCTGTAGGCGTCTTCATGGCGATTATGGTGGTGAACAATCGCCCTACTCCCCAGGAAAGAGCGGTGAACATCAACGGTGAATTTGTTACCCTGCAAATAGACCCCAATAACCGGCCTGTCATCCAGCCGGAGGCAGCCCCGGCAGCTGAAGAAGCGCCGGCCGAACCGGAAACAGTGGTTGTGGATGAAAATCAAGTCACTGTGGAGAGTTTGCCTACGGCCGTATCCCCCACTGCCCCACCGGAAGCCGCCGCTGAAACAACCGGCACAGGCGGCACTGTTGCGGAAAAATATATTTTTACCAACTACGTGGTTCAGCCACAGGACACGTTATACAGCCTGGCACTGAATAACAATAGCACCATTGCCCTGCTGGCCCGCTTTGGCACAGCCAAACTTATACCGGGGCAGACGGTGGTCATTACCACCGCCAATCCCAACTTTTGCCCCGGCAAGCGCCCTTATATTGTAGAAGAAGGGGATACGGCGTTTGCCATTGCCATCCGATATGGCATTACTGTGCAGCAGTTGGCCGAATTAAATGGTTATACGGATGGTAATATCCCTGTTTATGTGACTGATGTTATTTGTGTGCCGTGAGGTGAATGATGCGCCATTCCATTTGTATCAGCCGGGAAGAGTTTGACGGCCGTACCCAAAACCTCCTGCAAATTATCCAACAACAAAACCTGAGCGGCGTTGTTCTGTTCGACGCCACCAACATTCTCTACTTTACCGGTTTTGCCTTCATTCCTACGGAACGACCTATTGCCTTTGCCATGAACGCCGACGGGGAGAAAGCGATGTTTGTCCCCCGGCTGGAAGTGGAACATGCCCGCGCCGAAACCGGCATCGAGCAGGTGGCCCATTATCCGGAATATCCCGGCCAGACGCACCCGATGCAGATTTTTAAGGATTTGCTGGACGTGTTGGGTATGATACCGGCGGCCAGCCGCGGGCTGAATAATCTGGCTGAAGAGACGCGGCATACTATTTCTCTGCTGCCGGATTATCTGGAGCAGACGTTGCAGCGTTCTTTGATTTCAGTGGGCAACGGCCGTATCGGGGCCGACCACGATGGCTATCCCTGGATTTTGGGGTATGAAGGGCCAACGTTAAGCGACTTGACGGAGATGAACGTAGTCAACGTGCAGGCCGCGATTAACCGGCTGCAAGCAATCAAGAGTGAGGCGGAGCTGGCCTTGATTCAGGAAAGCTGCAAATGGGGGCATTTGGCGCACAGGCTGCTGCAACGGTATACGGCCGTCGGCAAAACGGAAACGGCCGTCAGCCTGCGCGCCGGTCAGGAAGCCACCATGGCCATGATGGACGCCATCGGCCCGCTTTACCGGGCGCAAAGCATGTGGAGCAGCGGCCCCAGCGCCGGGTATCGCGGCCAGATTGGCCGGAATGCGGCTATTCCTCACGCGCTGGCGAACAACATCACCTTCCAGCCGGGGGACGTGCTGGTGACGGGAGCGGGCTGCCCCATGTGGGGCTACCATTCGGAACTGGAACGCACCATGTTTGTCGGCGAACCGAATGCCCGACAGAAGGCGTTGTTTGCTCACATGAAAAATGCTCAGGAGATTGCTTTTGCGGCTATGCGTCCCGGTGTGCGCTGCGGTGATGTAGATACGGCCGTGCGCGCCTATTACGACAATAATAACCTGATGCCCTACTGGAAACATCACACCGGCCACGCCATTGGCCTGCGCTACCACGAAGGCCCTTTCCTGGACACAGGAGACGAGACGGTGTTGCAGCCGGGTATGGTGTTTACCATCGAGCCGGGCTTTTACGCGCCGGATTTAGGCGGCTTCCGCCATTCGGATACGGTTGCCATTACCCCTGATGGCATCGAGATCATGACCTATTATCCGCGCGAATGGCCAGAGTTAGTCATTCCCATTAAATAAGTAATTGTCCAGAAATTAGTTCGTAGTAACGACTTTAGTCGTCCAGACCGCTAAAGCGGTTACTACAAACCAAAACGGGAAGTAATTTTTAGATGCTTACTAAGGACTGATATGCCTTTATACCTGCGTCGTCTTTTGTTGATTGGCTGGGCCGGGCTTCTCCTGATAGCCTGCCAGCTATTTGCCCTTTCTTCTCCAATAGATACGTCCCAAAGCAGCCTGCCTGATTTCCCCACTCCGCTGCCGCCGGGCTTATCCCCGGCCAACCCCCTGCCGCCCGGCCAACCCATCCAGACAGAGAACTGGACGGTAGAGGTGCGGCAATTTTTGCGCGGCGAAAAGGCCTGGGAGATGTTGGCGGCGGCCAACAGTTTCAATGAACCGCCGCTCTCCGGCGAAGAATACGTCCTGATCCAATTCCATCTGCAAAATAACAGCGCCGATCCTGAAGAAAAATGGCTTGGCTTGGCCTTAGTCGGCAGCCGCCGGGTGCGGCATAATAGTTATGATTCTAAAATGGTCCCGCCGCAGCCTTACCTTCAGAGCAGTCTGCCGGGTGGTGAGGCAATGGAAGGGTGGTACGTTTACCGCGTCGGCCAGGAAGAAACTGATTTGCTGTTGGTTGTTGATGAATGGGTTAATTTTGAGGATGATGTATTGTACGCTGCCCTGACAGAAAATGCGGCCCTGACTGTCCCGGTTGCGGAACTGTCGGCTATAGAGGAAACGGCCGTAGGCAATTCTCCGGAGTCGCCCGCCCCTTACAAAGAACCGGTGACGACGGCCGAATGGCAAATCAGAATTACAGATGCCGTTCAGGGAGACGCTGCTTGGGAAATAGCCCAGGCAGCCAACCAATTTAACGACCCACCGGCAGCCGGGATGATGTATGTGGCGGTTAAGCTGTGGGTACGTTATATTGGCCTGGAGGAAGGGGGCAGAACGGTAACGCCCTTCCTGTTTGAATTGACGGATGAGACGGGAGACGCCTGGGAACGGCCGTCCATAGTCCCGCCCTCGCCTGAATTAACCCGTCATCTCTATCCCGGTGGAGAAACGGAAGGCTGGTTTGTACTGCAAGCGCCGGCCGACGGCCGTAACCTGATTTTGGTTTTTGCTTCGGATTACAAAGCGGAAACACGTTACTTGTCTTTGATGGGGTACGGCCGTTAACTGAAACCTGCTCACTGAAAACCAAACTCGGAGGAACACCTTAGCCAAATATGATTATCCAGGTCTCACTCCCTTTGAGCGGCCTGATGGATTCCGCTACCATGATAATTGGTTGCACAACTTCTTGATTGCTTCTTCAGGAGGGCGACTTGGTTAATACATAAAATCCGTTAGGAGTAGCTAATATCTATTGATAATCAGAGGTCAATTCCGTCAGCAAGGCCCATTCTTCTGTCTCGTCCGTGGCCTCCCCGTCCAGGCGGGCGGCGCGGAGTTTGTCCAGAATACGGCCGTACTCCGGCCCCGGTTTCAATCCCATCTGACGCAGCGTATGGCCGGTAACGGCCGTTTTTACGTGTCGCCATTCTTCATAATATTTATCCAATAGCTGCGCTTGGGGTTGCCCGTTGAGCAAAATACGCACAATGAGCAAAACGCGGGGAACATACGGCCGTAACGCCTTCTCTACCACACTGGGCCGGGCGTCCGCTGGTAAATTACGCACTGCCGCCAATGCCTGGCAGCAGGCTGACACGTCCTCCCGCGTCGCCTTGCGCACCCGCAGCCGTTCCATCACTCCCATCTGAATGAGCGGATGCAGCGGGGCCAGCCACAGGGCAAAGTAGACAAACTCCACCGAGCCATGCGCCAATGCTGTGCGCCACACCGGATCGGTAGCAAAATGAGGCACGCGCACAAAGACGGCCGCCGTTTCCGCCGTCCAGGCTAATCCCGGATAAATATACTCAAATACGTCCAGTTGATTCAGCCGATTCATCACCCGGATGGGAGCCGGTTCCAGGAACGTCAATTCCAGTTCGTGCCGGATACGCGCCCCAGACACCCGATCCAGCAAAGGCAGCGCGTCGGCAATCAATTCGGCCGTGCGCGGTTCAATGGTAAAGTCCAGCCGCTGCTCCAGCCGGGCTGCCCGCAAAATACGTGTGGGATCATCTACGAAGCTGAGGCTGTGCAGGACGCGGATGGTACCTTCTTCCAGATCGCGTTGGCCTCCGTAAAAATCGAGCAATTGGCCCAGGTAAGCCCCGTCCAGGCGCACAGCCAGAGTGTTGATGGTAAAGTCCCGCCGGTGTAAATCCAACTTGATGGAGCCGTGCGTTACTTCCGGCAGGGCCGTGG
>JALUPA010000164.1:1400-1581 GCA_027054335.1 Ardenticatenaceae bacterium | reverse complement strand
CTTCTGCGCCTCCGCGGCCATGGTAACAGGCCATAAAGTGCCCTTTGGCGGGCAAAGAAAGGCTGGTGACATAGTAGCTGTAGAGAAATTGGCCTTTCGTGAGCCTGCGCTGGACGAAAACACGCACTGGGCGACCATAGTCAACAGGCGGTGCCACCTCGCCCAGCCAGATGTCGCCATA
>JALUPA010000164.1:0-1390 GCA_027054335.1 Ardenticatenaceae bacterium | reverse complement strand
GTTATGGGCCAGGTCGGTGAGCAGGATGAACCCCTTTTGGGCCAGAAAGGACTGCTGCCGTCTGGCTGCCAGGCTCAAACCGCCCTTGTCGTTGCGGAATTGCTCCACTTCTGCGCCTCCGCGGCCATGGTAACAGGCCATAAAGTGCCCTTTGGCGGGCAAAGAAAGGCTGGTGACATAGTAGCTGTAGAGAAATTGGCCTTTCGTGAGCCTGCGCTGGACGAAAACACGCACCGGGCGACCATAGTCAACAGGCGGTGCCACCTCGCCCAGCCAGATGTCGCCATAGGCATCCCAACGACGAACCTGTCTGGCTAGAGCGGCGGAACGGCGGTTGGCCATCCCCTTGGCGATGAGGTGATAGCCGCCAGACAAGAGCCAACGGATATGCGGATCACTCCCGGCACCACCATCGAGACGCCACACAGTCCGCTTTCGTTGGGCCGACGATAACTCTAAAGCATTTTCGGCGGCCTGCACCGCCGGTCGAAGACAACGGACGGTATGTTGGTTGCCCGGATACAACTCGGACCAGATGGTTTCCCTATACCGAATGGCGCTCACCCGGGCTAACTGGCGTCCTGTGACGTTTTTTTTCCACTGAAATACCCTTTTTGGCTCATCTGAGCCCGTTTTCCGCAGGGTAAACCGGACAAATCGAAGTCAAGCCACAGATAGCCGCGCCAGTCATGCCCTCTGGTCCGGCTGTGAGTTGCCCAGATGGAGGCCGTGGCCTCCCGTAGTTGGTCAAGGTTCATTAGAGTTAGCGCATCCAGAGTGCGAGACAGGTTCGACTGGTCGACAAATCGGTCCCAGTGCCAGAGATGGGCCAGGCCAACTTCGGACTTGAGACGCCCATTGACCTCGGACAAGGTCTCACAACCTGCCAGAATGCTCAACAGGACCTGGATGAGCTTGTCGGAAGGCCTGAAATGCCGCTTTTTCATCGGAATCTGGACATCTTGGAGCGGTTTGAGCGTCGAATGGCGTTGGTAATAGACACAAAGCGCTGCCAGGGGCGCATATTGAGTATTTACTAGTTCATCGGTGAGGCCAAACTCGATGGTCATCAGAATCCTCCTGGTGAGGCTAAGTCTAAAGCATTTTTCTGATGATACCAGATTCTGGCCAATTTGGGGCCCAAACAGGCCCGACTGACGATTAGAAATGGCTCCTGTTTGCGTTACCGAATAGAAACCGCCTGGTTTTGCGCAAA
The DNA here is from genome assembly GCA_027054335.1 of Ardenticatenaceae bacterium. Classification (GTDB taxonomy): domain Bacteria; phylum Chloroflexota; class Anaerolineae; order Promineifilales; family Promineifilaceae; genus JAJRTP01. The sequence continues at coordinate 174 of JALUPA010000164.1, read as the reverse complement.
AATAAGGTGTCACGCGAATTCCTGCGTGAAAGTACTCGAGACTTGATATTCAAGTATGGTGGCAAGCCTCAAAAAGGCTGGAGCATGCTGGCTCAAGTTTGCCAAATCACTGAACCCTCGAACAAGTTGGACACTCTGAGTCAACTGATGCAAGACTTCCCTGGAATACCTGGG
>JALUPA010000163.1 GCA_027054335.1 Ardenticatenaceae bacterium | reverse complement strand
CCTGCCATACCGAGTGCAAGGCCAACGCCGAATCTTTCCCCCCGCTCCAGTTCATCACCGCTTTTAGCTTCATAACGTAATGCGTGATACGTGATGCGTGACACATCTTCACGTATCACGCATCACGCATCACATCTACATCCTGAACGTCCCGTACCTGTCCTGCGGCAGCGGCGCATTCAAGGCCACGGAGAAGGCCAGCCCCAAGGCCATCCGCGTCTGCGCCGGGTCCAGAATGCCGTCGTCCCAGAGGCGGGCGGTGGCGTAGTAAGGGTCGCTTTCCCGCGCGTACTTTTCCAGGATGGGGCGCTTGAACTCCCGTTCCGCCGCGGCAATCTCCTCCGGCGTCGGGTTCTCCATCCGGCTGAGGACGCGGGCCTGCCCCACCGTCCACAACACGTTGGCCGCCGCCTCCCCACTCATCACCGAGATGCGACTGTTGGGCCAGGTGAAAAGGAAGCGGGGATCATACCCCCGGCCGCTCATGCCGTAATTCCCCGCGCCGTGGCTGACGCCGTGAAGCAGGGTAATGCGCGGCACGTTGACGTTGCTCATGGCCATCACCATCTTGGCCCCGTCTTTGGCAATGCCGCCGCTTTCATACTGCCGCCCCACCATAAATCCGGCAATATTCTGCATAAAGAGCAGCGGCGTCCCCCTTTGGCCGCATAGCTGGATGAAATGGGTTGCCTTGAGCGCCGATTCGCTGAAAAGCAGGCCGTTGTTGGCTACAATCCCCACCGGAATGCCCATGATGTGAGCAAAACCGCACACAATCGTCGGGCCGTACCGCGCCTTGAACTCGCTCAGGCGGGAACCGTCTACCAGTCGGGCGATCAGTTCCCGCACGTCGTACTGCTGGCGCGGGTCGGCCGGGATGACGCCGTACAGTTCTTCCGGATCATAGGCCGGTTCTTCCGGCTCCTGCATGACGACGGGCATCTGCTTGCGCCGGTTGAGATGGCCGCAAATCTCGCGCACTTTTTCCAGAGCGGCCGTTTCGTCTGCGGCAAAATGGTCGGCCACGCCGGACAGCCGGGTATGCACGTCCGCCCCGCCCAGTTCCTCGGCCGTGACCTCCTCGCCGGTGGCCGCCTTCACCAGCGGCGGCCCGCCTAGGAAGATAGTGCCGTTCCCCTTGACGATAATCGTTTCGTCGCACATGGCCGGGATGTAGGCCCCGCCGGCCGTACAGGAACCCAACACGGCGGCAATCTGGGTAATCCCCTTGCCGGACATACGAGCGATGTTGTAGAAGATACGGCCGAAATGCTCTTTGTCGGGGAAAACGTCCGCCTGCAAGGGCAAAAACGCGCCGCCGGAATCCACCAGATAGATGGTAGGCAGATGGTTCTCCTCGGCGACGGTTTGGGCGCGTAAATGTTTTTTGACTGTCTCCGGGAAGTAGGTGCCGCCCTTGACGGTGGGATCGTTGGCGATAATCATACATTCGACGCCCTGGATGCGGCCGACGCCGGTAACGATGCCCGCGCCGGGGGCGGCCCCGTCGTGCATTTCCCAGGCGGCCAGCGGGGTCAATTCCAGAAAGGGGCTGCCTTCGTCCAGAATGGCGTCAATGCGCTCCCGGACGAGGAGTTTGCCCCGGTCTCGCTGCCGCTGGATGGTGCGGGACGGCCGTTCCAGGGCGGCCGTTTTTTGTCGTTCATGCAGTTGGTCGGCCAGCGCCTTGTTATGGGCGTAGTTGGCCTGGTATTCGGGGGAGTTAGTGTTGATGTGGCTGATTATTTGGGTCATGGTTTCTTTTTTGCCGCGGATTTCGCGGATTTATCTGGATTCTTCTCTGGTGATTCTTTGCGCTTTCTGCGTCCTTCTTTTCTAATGGATTGGATTTACCAATCATACCAAGATTGGCGGATAGGGGAAAATTGGGGCGTGGTCTTCGTTTGGCCCATTGTAGGGCGATTTGGCAAATCGTCCTACGGATTTTGGCTCAAACGAAGACTATCCCCGAAAATTGTATCACGGCCGTATTTCAGGTACGATTTGGGCATGAGCAAAACGCTAAACAGCCACGACCTGACCCGATTTATGACAGATGAGGGGATTACGGCCGTCATCGTCCACCTGGACGCATCGACAAAAACGGTCACGGATGCCGCCGCGGCGCTGGACGTGCAGCCGGAACAGATCGTCAAGTCGGTGCTGTTTCTGGCCGATGGCGAACCGGTTTTGGTGATTACCAACGGCCTCTCCCGCATCCGCTACAAGGTATTGGCCGATTTTCTGGGATTGTCCCGGCGGCGGCTGAAGATGGCGGACGCAGCGCAAGTGCTGGCGATTACGGGGTACGTGGTGGGGTCTGTACCCCCGTTTGGGCATTGGCAGCCGATTCGTACGGTGGTGGATACGGCCGTGACCCAACTCTCCCATGACCACATCTACGGCGGCGGTGGCGAAACCAACGCCCTCCTGCAAATTGCCCCAGGCGAACTGCTGCGGGTGATTGGCGCGGCGGTGGTTGAGGGGTTGTCGGCGGTGTGATGCGTGATTCGTGATTCGTGAGAGAAGTCACACGCATCACGCATCACGCATCACGAAATAATTATGACTTTACGCAAATTAACCGGCCGGGACGCGCGCCGTTTAGCCATTTCCCGGCAGCATCTGGATGAGGGAGTACGGCCGTCGCTCCTGGACGTGATCCGTGATTTGGGCTGCGTGCAGTTGGACCCGATCCGCCACGTGGAGCGCACCCATTGGCTGGCGCTGTGGAGTCGTCTGGGGAATTTTGACCGGGCGGAACTGGACCGGCTGCGCTGGGAAGAGCGGGCGGTGTTCGAGTATTGGGCGCACGCCGCCTCGCTGGTGCTGACGGAGGAGTACCCGCTGCACCGCTGGCACATGGATTTGCTGGCCGACGACACAAAATCCCGCTTTGCCCGCTCCTTCAAGACCTGGTACGAGGCGGACAAAGAAACGCTGGAACCGTTGCAGGCGCACATTCTGGAACGGCTGCGCCAGGACGGGCCGCTGCTTTCCCGCGAGATTGAGGACAATTCCGGCCAACCGTCCCGCTGGTCAAATGGCCGTAACGTCAACCGCCTGCTCGATTATCTCTGGTCTGTGGGCAAGGTAGGCGTGGTGGCGCGGCGGGGCAACCAACGGGTGTGGGGCCTGTTGGACGATTTTCTGCCGGATGAAACGCCGCGGGAACGCTGGGACGCGGAACAGGTGACGAGTTTTGCCGCGCAAAAGGCAATCCGGGCGTTGGGCGTAGCCACGCCGGGCCAAATCAAGAAGCATTTTACGCGCAACGTCTATCCGGAGTTGACGGCCGTCCTGGACAAACTGACCGCGGCGGGAGTGTTGGAACAGGTGGAAGTGACGCGGCAGGGACGGCCGTTAAAAGGCCCCTGGTATCTGCACACGGCCGATATTCCCTTGCTGGAACAAATACAGGCGGGGGATTGGCACGGCCGTACCACCTTCCTCTCCCCCTTCGACAACCTGATCTGCGACCGGGATCGGACGAAACTGCTCTGGGATTTTCATTACCGCATCGAGATTTACGTGCCCCAAGCCAAACGGCAGTACGGCTACTATGTCCTGCCCCTCCTGCACGATGACCGGCTGATCGGCCGTATGGACGCCAAAATGGATCGCAAAAGCGGTACGCTGCACATTCATAATCTTTATGCCGAGGAGGGGGTGGGGGAGGATACGGCCGTTGTCCAGGGCATCAGTCATGCCATCCAATCACTGGCTGATTTTCTGGAGGCGCAAACGGTTGTGTGGGGGAATGTACCGCCAGTTTGGAGTAAAGTGGTAAGGGAATAACTAAATGTGGAATATAACTTCCCCACTCATTACGCATCAACGTCAGTCCATAATTCAGACAAAGGCAAGGTGTTATCCTGCATCACTTCCTGCCAGCCCTGACGAAAGCTCTCCTCGGCGGGATTGAGCGTCACACTCTGGCGGTATGAGCGCACAATGTTTAACAATGCGGGCAAATACTCTTCCGGCGTCGCTTCAATTTCTTGATAAAGCTGTTTTCTATAAATTACTTGATATTGCGCCATTTCGCACTCTTGTCCCATTTCAGTTGGTACGTATCTCGTTTGTTCTCATTTTACATCTTTTGCCAAACATTGTTACGGAAAACGCGGTGGAAATACAAAAATTCAACCGGGACAAGTCACGATTGTATCCTCTCCCCACGTTAAAGAACCCTCACATTACGCCGTCCGCCGCCGCTAAAAATTGTAAAGCAAGGGGGCATAATCTATAATCCAGGCAGATTATCGCCCAATTCGGGCCAATTCTAACGCAAAAATCCGCCGATTTCGCCGATTTCACAGATTTAATCCGCGCAATCCGCGGCCAGTCTGACGAGGAGAAGTTTATGCTGCCCCCAATTGACGTTGACGAGATGGTCGCTTTTCTGACCGGCCTGCTCAACATCCCCAGTCCCACCGGCGACACGGACGCCGCCATGTGCTACGTACAGAAGGCGTTTGCCGGCCGGCCATTTTCCCTGGAAATGACCCCCAAAGGGCTGCTCGCCGGCACGTGGCCGGGCCAAAACGCCGACCGGCCCCGCGCCGTGACTGCTCACGTGGATACGCTGGGGGGGATGGTGCAAGAGATCAAGAAAAACGGCCGTCTCCGTATCACCCAGTTAGGCGGCTGGCGCTGGAGTTCTGTGGAAGGGGAAGGGCTGACGATTTTTGCCAGCAACGGCCGTATCTACCGCGGCGCCTTCCTGCCCACCACCGCCTCCGTCCACGCCCACACCGGGGAAGAACAAAACGCCAAACGCAGCGGCAAAAACATGGAAGTGCGCCTTAACGCCCCCACCGCCAGCGCCGACGAAACCCGCGACCTGGGCATCCGCGTCGGCGACGTCATCGCCTTTGACCCTCGCGTAGAGACGGACGAATACGGCTTCATCTGCTCCCGCCATCTGGACGACAAGGCCAGCGTGGCCTGCATCTACGGCGCGGTCAAAGCCATCGCCCAGGCCGGCCTGACCCCGGCGCAGGACAGCACCATCCACATCAGCAATTACGAAGAAGTGGGACACGGCGCGGCTACCGGCTTTCCGGCCAATCTGCACGATCTCCTCACGGTGGATATGGCCGTCGTCGCCCCCAAACAGGAATCCGACGAATATTCCGTCACCATTTGCGCCAAAGATTCCCGCGGCCCATACCATCTCGGCTTTCGCCGTGAGCTGGAGGCGTTGGCTGCGCAGCATGACCTCAACTATAAAACCGATATTTACCCTTTCTACGGCTCCGACGGTGAAGCGTACTGGCGGGCTGGCGGCGATGTGCGCGTAGGGCTTATTGGCCCCGGTGTAGACGCCTCCCACCATTACGAACGCACCCACCGGGACGCCCTGGAAAACAGTGCCCAACTCATCGCCGCTTATTTGTTGAGTAATTGAGTAACTGGGTAACTGGGTAATTGGGTAATTGGGCAATTACCCAGTT
>JALUPA010000162.1 GCA_027054335.1 Ardenticatenaceae bacterium | reverse complement strand
CCCCCACACCCATCGCCCCGACCGCCGCCGAAACAACTTGGCGGTCTGCCAGCGGCCACGTCCGGGGACACGTCCCCACCGGCGAAACCGTGGCCGACCGCCAGCCCCTTCTCAAGCTCCTCTTCAACGTCGAGATGGACAAGGCCAGCGTCGCCAACGCCCTGAGCGTCCAACCGCCGCTGCCCTACGATCTATCTTGGCAAGGCAAAACCTTACTCATCCAGATAACGCAGCCCCTCGACTTCGCCGCCGATTACACCTTCACCCTGGACGAGTCGGCCATGACCCGGAGCCGCGTCCACCTCTCTGAGCCGTACACCTGGAACGTGCGCCTGAAAGAAGCCGTAAAAGGCATCGGCGCCCCCAGCGCCAGCCAGCCGGACGCTCCCATCACCATCCGCTTTAACTACCCAATGGACACAACGGCCGTCAGCCAAAACCTGCAAATCAAACCGGACATGCAGGGCAAAATGAGCTGGAACGCCAGCCGCACCCGCCTCACCATCATTCCGGAACGGCCGTTGCCCCCCGCCGCCAAATACACCATCCAGTTCACCGGCGATCTGCAAGCGGACGATGGCGCGCCCGTACCCTCGCCCGACCCACTGACCTTCATCACCCCGCCGCCCATCCTCAGCCGGTTTCCCACGCGAGACGGCGCAGACCCGACCACCGTCATCCGCATCCGCTTTGACCGGCCTATGGACAAAGCGGCCACCGAAGCCGCCTTCTCCCTGGAACCGCCGGTAGACGGCAGCTTTGCCTGGGACGAAACCACCCTCACCTTCCACCCGGCAGACGGCTACTTCGCCGCCAACACCGCCTACACCGTGACCATCGGCCCGGAAGCGCGCGGGGCCGCCGGAGAAGCGATCCTCACCGAACCCGACACCTGGCAGTTCACCACCGGACAGCTAAAAACGCTGGCCGACTTTGGTTACGGCCCCAACGCCCAGATCGTAGACGCCAACGGCCGTCGCGCCGTCCAATTCCAAACCGCCGCCAATGTGCCCATGAGTGTCGCCTTTGAACTGTATCCCCTCACCCTGGAACAATTCCTGACGCAGTACAGTTCCAACTTCAAACGTCTCTCCCCCTGGAGCAACGAAGCCCGGCCCAACCTGCTGCCCGACGGCCAATCCCCCGCCTACGCCTGGGAGATGAAAACCGAACCGGCTATCACCCAATGGGCCAACGTCCACGAACTCATCCTGCCCGCAGACGCGCCGCCCGGCCTTTACGTCCTCAACATGCGCGCCGGGGAAACAGATGCGCAGCTTCTCCTGGCGCTCACGGCCCATACGCTCGTCGTCAAACAGGCGCAGGGGCAAATCACCGCCTGGGTAACGGACATCAACGGCGAAGTTGTACCTGACGCCGCCGTGACCGTTTACGCCCGCAGCGGCGAACCGCTGGCCCAGGGGCAAACCGGAGAAGACGGCATCTTCCGCGCCCAAATCCCGCCCTTTAACGAAGGCGGCCCGCCGGCCACTGAGCCGCTCATCGTGGTGGCCCGCAGCGGCGACGGTATAACCGTCAGCGGCCTGGGGCCGGAATGGAGCAGTTCCGGCAGCTACGGCTGGCGCAACTGGCGCCGCCCCGCGCCCCGCAACGCCCCATCCGCCGCCTTCATCCACACCGACCGCCCCATCTACAAACCGGGGCAGACTGTCTACTACAAAGCTATCCTGCGCCTGGACGACGACGCGCTGCTCAGTATGCCGCCCGCAGGCGCGGCCGTTACCGCGCGTATCCGCGACAGTCGGGGCAACGTCGTCCGCACCGAGAAACTGTCCACCAATGATTTTGGCAGCGTCAACGGCGCGTTCCAGATAGCGGAAGGCGCGCCGCTGGGCGACTGGCGTATCGCCGTTTCCCTGAACGGGGCCGAACACGAGCAAATTTTCAAGGTGGAAGATTACCGCAAACCGGATTACGAGGTGACGGTAACGGCCGCCCAAACAGCGTATCTCACCGGCGAACCCATCGAAATAACGGTAGAAGCCCGCTACTTCTTCGGCGAACCGGTAGCCAACGCCGCCGTCGTCGTGCAATCCCTGCCCAACTGGTGGCAGCCCTATACCAACAAATCAATCAGCGGCCGGACGGATGAAAACGGCCGTTTCACCCTCACCCTGCCCGGCTGGAACGATAACGCGCTGGATGGTTATTACAACTACTACTCGTGGCAAAGCAATCACCGGCGCATTACGCTGGGGATCGAAGCCACTGTAGACGACGGCAGCCACCAGACCGTTTCCGGCTACACGGCCGTCACCCTGCACAACACGGCGGAAGTATTGACGGCCGACAGCCACGGCTACGTCCACAAGCCGGAGCAGCCTTTTACCGTCAACGCCGCCGTGCGAGACATTTTTGACCAACCGGTTGCCAACCGCCAACTGGAACTGACCGTGCGCCGCTGGAACGTCAACGATGGGGAATACAGCGCCGTCATCCAGTCAATGACAGGGCGCGCCGGCGCAGACGGCCGCGCCGCCTTCAATGTGACCATTGAGGAACCGGGCCATTACCAGTTACGCCTCAGCGGGAAGGATGGCAACGGCCGTAACCTGCGCTACGTCACCTACGTCTACGCCTTCAGCAACTTTTACGCCCGCTGGTACGGCCGGGACGACAACAGCCTGTCCATCAGCGCCGACCAGGATGCCTACGCTCCCGGCGACACCGCCCGCCTCATCGTCGAATCCAGCGTCAGCGGCCCGGCCCTGCTCACCATCGAGCGGGGGCAGGTGCGGGATGAGCGCCTGGTACAGCTCACCGCGCCCGTCACCGTCATTGAACTCCCCATTGAGCCGGATTACACGCCCAACGTCTACGCCGCTATTCACGTCTGGCAGGAACAAAGCACCCTCATCACCGAACAAACAAACACCAGCCTGCCCGAAAGCCGCCTGCAATCCGCTTACGTCAATCTGAGCGTCCCCGCCGCCGACAAAAGGCTGCAACTGAGCGTCACCCCGGACAAAGAGGTGTACGCTCCCGGCGAAGAAGCGACGTTCACTGTACGCGTTCTTAACTACAAGGGGGAGTCGGTCTCCGCCGAACTCTCGCTGGCGCTGGTGGATGAAGCAATCTTTGCCTTGAGCGAGGAACTGTCCGGCCCCATGTATGACGCATTTTATTACCCGCGGGGCAACCAAGTACGCAGTTACAACTCGCTGGCCCTTGTGCGCTGGATGTGGGAAGGCGGCATGGGCGGCGGGGGAGATGGCGGCCCAACCGCAGCCGCGCCGCGCAGCGATTTTCAGGATACGGCCGCCTGGTTCCCTGTTCTGGTAACGGATTACAAAGGGGAAGCCACCGTAACCGTCACCCTGCCGGATAACCTGACGACGTGGCGGCTGACAGCCAAAGCAGCGACGGCCGATACGCAAGTCGGCGAGACGACAGCCACAATTCGCACCCACCAGCCGGTCATCGTCCGCCCCATCCTGCCCCGCGCCCTGACGACGGGAGATACGGCCGTCCTCTCCGCCATTGTGCATAATTACAGCGACGAAACGCAGGAATTGGTTGTGGAAATGACGATTGGCGATTCGAGATTAGAGATTGAGGGTTCGGCCGCGCACACGGTTACTCTGCCGCCGGGCAAGCAGCAAATTGTCGGCTGGGGCGTAACGGCCGCAGCCGCCGGCGCCACCGAATTGACCATCGCCGCCAGCGGCAGCGGCCCCGGCGACGCCGCGCGCCTGCCTCTGACCATCAACCCGCTGGCCGTGCCGGATGTGCAAACGCAGGTAGGCCAATTCAACAGCCAACTGAGCGCCACCGTCGCCATCCCGGACGACGCCCTGCCCCTGAGCTACGTGGAAATTCAGTTGAGCCGCTCCATCGCCGGGACGCTGCTGGAGGGGCTGGACTACCTGACCGGCTTCCCCTACGGCTGCGTGGAACAAACGATGAGCAAAGCGCTGCCCAACGCCGTCGTAGGCCGCGCTCTGAATCAACTCGGCGTCAGCGACCCTACGCTGGAAGCGGAACTACCCGGCTATATCAACGCCAGCATCCAGCGGCTGTACGGCTTCCAACATCTGGACGGCGGCTGGGGCTGGTGGTTTGACGATCCCAGCCACGATTACCAGACAGCCTGGGTCGTCTTTGGCCTGGCGCAGACGGCCGACGCCGGTTACGAGATCGATCCGCAGGTAATTGAGCGGGGCGCGGCCTGGCTGAACGAACATCTGGAACAGATGGACCCGCGCACCCGCGCCTTTGCCCTGTACGCCCTGGCCGCCGCCGGGCGGCCGAATGAAGCGGCCACGCTGGCTTTGGCTCAGGATCAAACGGCGCTCCAGGGGGACGTGTTCAGCCTGGCCGGATTAGCCCTGGCGCTGGACGAGTTGGGCGAAGCGGCGCTGGCGCGGGAGATTGTGGACGGATTGGCGGATACGGCCGTCACCCGCAACGACCGCGTCCACTGGGAAGGCAGCGCCAGAGACGGCTACTACCGGCAAAAAACAATGGCTTCCGACACGCGCAGTACCGCTCTGGCCCTGAGCGCCTTCAGCCAAATCCGCCCCGGCCATCTGCTGGAAGGGGGCATCGCGCGCTGGCTGATGAGCCAACGGCAGGCGCAGGGCTGGGGCACGACCAATGAAACCTCTTTCGCCATCCTCGGCCTGACGGATCATTTGCTGGCGACGGCTTTTAGCGACGCTTCGGCCGGCAGCCGGTACACGGCGCAGCTCAACGGGGAGACGATTGCCCAGGGGACATTGGGTAAAGGCGCGCCAGCCGTCACCCTGACCATCCCCCGCGCCGATTTGCCATCGGGCGAAAATGAAATTGTGATTACTCAGGATGGGGAACGGCCGTTGTACTACACCATCAACAGCCGCGTCTACCTGCCCCAAAGCGACATTGAGGCGGCCGGCGTCATCCAGATAGAACGCGCCTACCTCGACCCGGAAACGGACAAACCGCTGGAAACGATTACGGCCGGCGAACTGGTCAAAGTGCGCCTGACGGCGACGCTGCCGGAACGGGGCAGTTACATGATTGTGGAAGACAAGCTGCCTGGCGGCCTGGAAGCGTTGAATGAAGGGCTGAATACGACGCAGCGTCTCGACGCAGCGCCGCGCTGGCGTGAATATGGCTACAACTACAAGGAAATTCGGGGCAACCGGGTGAGCTTTTTCATTACGGAGATGCAGGCGGGGACACACGTTTACACTTACTATGCGCGGGCGACGCACGACGGCCGTTTCACCGCCATGCCCGCCGAAGCCTACGCCATGTACGACCTGGCCTTTTGGGGCCGCTCCGCCAGCGACCAGCTTACCATTGCAGAATAGTTATGCCGCGCCATCTCGCCCCCACGCGGCCGGGTTTGGGGCGAGATGGGCGGAAGACAGGTTTATTCTGCCAGGATTGACTTTACCGAAAAAAGCCGCGGATTGCGCGGATTATCTGGATTTTACTCGACTAAAATTTGCGCTGTTTTGTCTGCCAAAGGGCTTTTTTCGGAAGACTCAGGATTATTCTACGTAAAAACGCGCCAAATCCTCCAAATCCGCGCAATCCGCGGCTAAAAATGATTGTTTGGATCTATGACTTTACTGAAAAAACCGCAGAGGATGCGGAGAGCGCGGAGATTTACCAGAAAAAAATCCAGACAAATCCGCGCAATCCGCGGCTTTTTTCAGTAGACTCATCTATGAATCTGCGCCGCCATGATAACGGGCCGGTTCCTGCCCGGCCGTCTCCGGCGTCAACTCACGCCAAGCGAATTTGAGCAGCCATTCGTTGACAAACCCTTCGGCCGCGTCGGCGATGAGGCCGCCCAGGATGGGGGCAAATTTGAAGGCGTGGCCGCTGCCCCCGGCCGCTACCGTCAGCCCCTCAATCTCCGGGTGGCGGTCAATCCAGAAATGCTCGTCCAGGGTGTCGCTGTACAGGCAGCGGCGCGTGTAGACGATGGGCGCGTCCAGTAGCGCCGGGAAGGTCTCGGCCAGGAATTGGCGCAGCGTGTGTTCATCTTCCACCGTAACCAGCCGCTCGTCCTCGGCCGGGTGCAGCGTCTGCCCCACGCCGTAATTGGCAATTTTGACTACGCGCTCATCCGGGTGGTAGGGGAAGCCGTACCAGCCGCTGTGAGTGATGTCGGCCGTAAAGACAACAAACTTGGGCGGGCTGAACAGGTATCTGTCTGACACTTTTAGATGGAAGACGGGATGGCCGGATGCCCGCATCACCCCGGCCAGTTCCGGCAGCAGGATGTGCGTCCAGGCCCCGGCGGCCACAATGACGTGTCCGGCGGAAAAGGTTTCGCCCTCGACGGTATTGACGCCCTGACAACGGCCGTTTTTCAGCAAAATCTCATTCACAGTACGGCCGGCGCGCAGGTAGACCCCTTCAACGTCCGCTTTGTCTGCCAACGCCTCGATCACCCGGCCGCTTTCTGCATAACCGCCGCGGGAGTGGTAAAAGCCGTCCACGTACACGTCCGCATTCCAGGCGGGAAAGCGGCGGCGAATGTCGTCCGGTTCCAATCTGTCCGGGCGATGGCCCCGTTTGATAAGCAGCATCAGACTTTCATACTCATAATCGCCTGGCTGCAACGGCCGTCGCGTGAGCATCGTCACGCCGACCTGATGGTAAACCATGCCAAAGCGCATGTTCCACTCGTGCCAACCGGTAATTGCCTGCTCCACCATCGCCATATACTGCTCGTCGTCGCCATATTCCATGCGCACGACTTTGCTGATGTCGGTGGATGCGGCCAGGGGGTGGGGGATGGGGCCGGGATCGAGCAGCGCGACGCTGTGGCCCCGCATGTTTAGCTCCACTGCGGCCGTCAGGCCAAAAATACCGGCGCCAATGATGAGGTAATCGTAGGTGGTCATGGTGTCTCCTCTTGCTATGACAAGGTGACAGGGTGATAGGGTGACAAGGTGCAGATCATTCTGTCATCTTGGTTTTATTGTACCTGATCTAATTGTAATCTTAATAGGGGGTGCGTCAACAGATGTTGGGCGCTTGTAAGGCGATTTGGCAAATCGCCCTACAAACGGCACAATTGGCGGGATGATTCATTTACGCGCCATTCGCCTGAACCCTATTCCGGCCGAGCAGGCGGAACAGTTTCCTTTCAATATTCCAGCGGTGCGCCATTTCCGCCAGGTGGAGTTGACCGCGCCGGTGACATTTTTGGTGGGTGAGAATGGCTCCGGCAAGTCTACCTTTTTGGAAGCGCTGGCTACGGCCGTAGGCGCGTACACCGTGGGCAGCGAAGACGTAGAGCGGGACAGTTCTCTGGATCATGTACAGGAGTTAGCCAATCTCCTGCGGCTGGTATGGCGCATCAAGATTCACCAGGGATTTTTCTTGCGGGCCGAAGATTTCTTTGGCTACGTCAAGCGGCTCAACCGGATGGAAGCGGAACTACTGGCGGAGATTCAGCGGGTAGACCGGGAATATACCGGCCGATCAGACACGGCTAAAGGGCTGGCTAAAATGCCCCATGTGAGTGAGTTACAGGCGCTGCGGGCGCAGCACGGCCGTAATCTGCACACCTACTCCCACGGCGAAAGTTTCCTGGAACTGTTCCAATCCCGCCTCCAGCCCGGCGGCCTCTACCTGCTGGACGAACCGGAGACGCCCCTGTCCCCCATGCACCAACTGACTTTACTCTCCATGCTCAGACAAATGACCGCCCAGGATTGCCAATTCATCATCGCCACCCATTCCCCCATCCTCATGGCCTTTCCCGACGCCCAGATTCTCAGCTTCGACTTTGCCCCCATCCAGACCGCCGCCTACGAGGAACTGGAACACGTCACCCTCACCCGCTCCTTCCTGAACAACCCGGAGCAATACCTCCGTCACCTCTAAGACTAATGCCATGACCAACCAATCTCCAATTTCCCAATCTCCCAATCTCCAATCTCCCAATCTCTCCATCGTCATCGTCAACTACAACACCTGCCAACTGCTGGACGACTGCCTGCACTCACTGGCCGCAGCGGAAAAACCGCCCGGCGGCCTGGAGACCATCGTGGTGGACAACGCCTCCACAGACGGCAGCCAGGAGATGGTGCAGCAAAAATATCCGGAAGCGGTCTTGCTGGCGAATGAGGAAAATGTGGGTTTTTCGGCGGCGAATAATCAGGGGACGGCCGTCGCTCACGGCCGTGTTGTGCTTTTTCTCAATTCGGATACGCGGGTGGGGCGGGAGGCTTTGGTACGGCCGTTAGCCTACCTGGACGCGCACCCGGAAGTCGGGGCGATCACCGTCAAGCTGATGTACCCCAACGGCCAACGCGACCCGGACAACCATCGCGGCTTCCCCACGCCCTGGAACTCACTATGCCACTTTACCGGCCTCAACCGCCTCTTCCCCGGCCGGCCCCGCTTCGACGGCTACTTCCAGACCTACCAAAACTTCAACGAAACCCATCCCATTGACGTGATTGCCGGGTCATTTATGATGATGCCTATGGCCTTGTGCCGGGAATTGGGCGGCTGGGATGAGACGTACTTTTTCTATGGCGAGGATATTGACTTTTGCTACCGCATCCGCCAGGCCGGCTACCAGATTATTTACTACCCGCACGTGACGGTGCTGCATTATAAGGGGGCCAGCTCCGGCCTACGCAAGGAGTCGGCGGACATTGCCCGGCCGCCTAAAGAGACACGGGTAAAGGTAGCCAAAGAATCCGTGCGGGCGATGAAGATTTTTTACGGCAAGTTTTACAGTGAGCAGTATCCCCGGCCGGTGACGGCCGTTATCCTGGCCGGTATTCAGGTACGGGGCTGGCTACGTGTCCTTAAGCACCGGTTAACCTGACTGTAGCCCGGTTTTGTAAATCGGGCGGTGATTGACAAAATCGCCCTACATTTCCGTAAGGAGAAAGCCGGCCCCCAACCGATGCCGCAAAAAGCCGTCGGCCTTAAGCCGGTTGGCAGCTTTTTTCATTTCGGCGCGGGCTGTCAGGTTAAACGGTTCGTATTGCAGCCACCGGCGGCACGCTTCGGCCCGCTCACCGTTGGTCTGGAACGTTTTCATATACCACTGCCAGGCTGTTTTATTTTCGGACTCCTCTTCGATGACGGCAGTCAGCACCAACCGGGCGTCATCCCATTTCCCCATCTTGGCCAAAGCTATCCCCCGCTGCAAAAGACTTTTTGAGATTGACATACTACACCTCCGAAAGCAAAGAACCACACACGCTGCCATTATGCCATCCCTTCTGGTAAAGTACGTGACGGCCGTCTGCCAACCACCTGACAACCACCTGATATTTGTGATAGGGGTGTGGTAGAAGTGCGCCTGTGTGCTTATTGATTAGATTGCTTCCAAAGGAAGCTACAGCATGTTAACAACCGCTGTAACACCAACTGAGTTAGCAGTTCCCCGAAAGGAGGCTGTGAACACAGCATCTCAGTAAAGCGAGTTGAGGGAGGCCAGAAACTCCCAAGACGACGACGCAAGGTGTGGCTGATATGGTCAAAGCTAGACTGCCTGAATCCTAGTATCCAGTGAAAGAAAAACGGTTCCCCAAGCAAACTGGCTGAAACTTGGGTACAGATGGCGGAATGATAGATTCAACGTCAAACCGCAAGTTAATCATCTGTAACACGGCTCATTGAGAGCTGGTAAGGATACAAACGGGAGACCTAAGTCGGCCTAGAACGTCAATCAATAGGAACTCAGGGATTGCCTAAGTGCCGAGAGGCATATGGTAACGGAGTGCCCATAGTAGTCTGAGGTCGGGTAATGCCGACTACATGGCGAAGGGGCACAGGTAACTCACATGAAGGAGAAAGTTATGACAAGCGAAATGCTCTTAGCAGACAAGTACCTACATGTAATTAACGATAGGGGTAAACGTCGTCTGCCTTTACAGCGTGTGTATCGCAACATACGGCGTAAAGGACTGTTTCTGAAAGCATATGCCAAATTATATGCTAACGATGGCAGCACAACAGCAGGAAGCGATCCCAATGACACCATACAAGGAATGTCGTTGAAACGGATAGAGACCATTATCCGGCAACTGGAAAATAGTAACTATAAGTGGAAACCAGCAAACCGAAAGTATGTCCCCAAAGCAGATGGACAACAGCGTCCTATCTCCATCCCATCATGGAACGACAAAATGGTTCAGGAAGTGATGCGAATGGCGTTAGAGGCGTACTACGAACCACGCTTCAGGGATAGCAGTCATGGGTTTCGCCCTAACCGGGGCTGTCTGACAGCATTAAAAAGCATCCAGAAGAAATGGACAGGCGTCACCTGGTTTATCGAAGGCGACATCAAAGGTTGCTTCGATAACATCCCCCACAAAACCATCTTGGAAATACTTAGCCGAGATATTCGGGACAATCGTTTTCTAAAACTTATCAAAGGTATGTTGAAAGCTGGATATGTGGAAGATTGGATTTACCATCAGACACACTCCGGGACACCACAAGGCGGTGTTATCAGTCCGCTCTTATCCAACATCGTACTCCATGAATTAGATCAATGGATAGAAGATGAACTGATACCCAAATATACCAAAGGGAAGAAAAAGGAAGCGAATCCAGAATATCAAAAACTCCTCAGCAAACGCAATAACACAAAAAGTCGGGCGCTCAGACGAGAAAGTCGAGGCGTAGATGCAGAAATTGTGAAGGCAGACTGGGAAGAGTATACGGAACTGGGCAGAAAATTGCGGCAAATACCAACACAAATGACACATGACCCGAATTATCGGAGATTGCGCTATGTACGGTATGCTGATGATTTCTTGCTTGGTTTTATCGGCAGTCGCCAAGAAGCCATCGCTATCAAAGAAGAAATAAGCGAATTCTTGACAACCCTCGGATTGGAAGTCTCACAAAAGAAAACGCTTATCACCAATGCCAAACGCGAGAAGGCGCGTTTCTTGGGATACGAAATCAGCATCTCAATAGACGACAACAAGGTGACAAAGTACAAGGATGGTAAAAAGCGCAGAAGCGTGAACGGCAACATAAAACTGAATATCCCAGCGAACGTTATCACCAAATGGTGTCGGAAATATACCAAGAAGGGAAAGCCACACCAACGGGGATATATCCTTGACCGGAGCGACTATGACATCACAAACACATTCGGACAGGAAATACGCGGGTTACAGCAGTATTATGCACTTGCCTCAACCGGGAGAAGCGGCTTGTACAAAGTGCGTTACTATTGCATGGAATCATTGGTGCATACACTGGCAGCCAAACACAAATGCAAGAAAACGGACATCTACAAGAAGCACAAACGGAAGGGGCAAGGGGACGAAATGACCCACATCGCAGTGATCATTGAGCGAGAAGGTAAACGTCCACTCATTGCCAGATGTGGGGAGAAATCCCAAAAGCGCAGCCAACCTGATTATTTGGCAGATAACATCGTACCCCCATATGTTGTTCAGAGTACCCGAAGCGAACTTGTGGAAAGGTTACTCAAAGAGGAATGCGAATTATGCGGCAAGAAAGGGCCGTTAGAGGGCCATCATGTCAGAAAATTAGCAGACCTGAAACGACAATGGCAGGGCAGAAAAACCAAGCCCAATTGGGTAAAGGAAATGATAGCCCGTAGGCGGAAAACGTTGTTTATCTGCACCGAATGTCATAAACGAATAACACTCGGAAAATATGACGGAAAGCGCGTTCGTTAAAGTTACTGGAGAGCCGGATGAGCTGAAAGGTTCAAGTCCGGTTCGGAGGGGGCTTGTTGGAAAAGTGCTGTTTGCGAAAGCAGCAGTAACTCGCCGGCTTGCTACCCTACTCGCTTTCGTAGCCGTGGTTGCTTACCGTGTTTGTAAGGTAGATTCCGGTTTGTGACGCAACGGCCGTTACACTGGCGCAAAAATAAAGGAGGCAGAATTGATGGACATTGTAGAAAATCTGGATGCGTGGGGTGAGACTTACGAAAGCGGCTGGCTGGCTGACCTGCAAACCAGCGGGACGCCCAATTATAAAATTTACCAACGAGCCAAAAACAGCGCCGCACCGTCCGCAAAACCATTCCCGCCATCCGGGAAGCCATCCGCGGGGAGAAGATTGACGGCGTTCTGCTGGTTCCCGCCTGACCGTTCTGCGTTCAGTCCGTGGGACTGATTGCTCGTGCTTTGGAGATGGACGGTTTGGCGACTACCCTCACCAGTTGGAACCCGGCCATTCGTCTGGCTGCGCCGCCCCGCGCCACCCTGAGCAGCCTCAACCGGGGCGCCACCGTCGGCGAACCGGGTAACACCGCCCAACAACGCCGCGTCCTGGAAGTCACCCTGGCTCCAGGATACCCCGCTGGACATCGTGCGGCTTGATGAGGAGCCATAGAACCACAGATGACACGAATAAGACAGATTTTCGCGGACTCACGTAGGACAATTTTGTAAAATTGTCCTACATAAACCTATAGAAAACTTGATTGCTGAGGAACCAACCTTTGCGGGTAAGCAAAAGACGGCCGTTCCTCTCCTCCAGCAATCCCCATTCTTTAAGTTGTAACAGGGTATCCCCATACGCTTCTTCAAGGGTCTGGCCGAATTTGGCGGCGAAAGTAGCCGTATCCAGCCCTTCCTGCAAAAGGCGCAGTTGGGTAATGAGGGTGTCGGACATCGCTTCGCGGCGGGTGAGGGTGTGGTGGCGGGCTACGGCCGTTGTCAGGGGATATGTTGGGGGAGATACGGCCGTACTTATCCGGCGCACGTACACCCGCGGCTGCTTCACCACTTCATAACGCACCCCGGTGGCATGACCGTGCGCCCCCGCTCCCAGCCCCAGATACTCACCATTGCGCCAGTAAGTCAGATTGTGGGCGCAGGCCAGCCCCGGTTTGGCCCAGTTGGAAATTTCGTAATGTTCCAGACCGGCTTCAGCCAGCAGACGGCAAGCCAGGTCATACTGGTCGGCAGCCAGGTCAGGATCGGGGGGGGAGATACGGCCGTTTTCCAGCCAGCGCTGCATTGGCGTTCCCGGTTCAATCGTCAGGCAGTAGAGGCTGAGGTGGGCCGGGTCTAAAGCCAGCGCCGCCCGGATACTTTGTTCCCAGCTGGCCAGCGTTTGCCCCGGCAGGCCATAAATCAAATCCAGGTTAAAGTTCTCCAGACCGGCAGCGCGGGCCATCTGCACCGCTTCGACAACAGCGGGAAAATCGTGTTCCCGTTCCAGCAGTTGTAGTTCCGCAGGAATGGCGGACTGGACGCCAAAACTGAGACGATTGACGCCGGCGGCACGGACGGCCGTCAGGTAAGCCTCGTCCACTGTCCCCGGATTGGCCTCTATCGTAATTTCGGCCGTGGGTGACAAAACAAACCGCTCCCGCGCCGCCTGCAAAATCCGGGCAATAGCCTGCGGCGACAGCAATGAAGGCGTCCCCCCGCCAAAAAAGACCGTGTGAACTGGCCGCCGCGCCTCCCCCGCCGCCTGCCCGATTTCGGCAATCAGTGCCGCTGCATATGCCTCCTGTAAATCCGCCAGACTGGTATACGTATTAAAATCGCAATAAGAGCAGCGATGGCGGCAAAAAGGAATGTGCAGGTAGAGACTTAAACTGGTATTACTTGTTTTCATCACGTAGATTCTGGTGCATTTGAAACATAGAAGCCCACTCTATGAAATCCATGCGATCACCCAAATCGCCTGCTTGAAATTGGCGGTAAAATTCTTCTGACGACAAACCGTACTGTTGTTCAAATTCAAGCAAATCCCTCTGCAATTCTTCCAAATTAGTTTCCACACTTTTTTGCATCTCGTTCTTACCCTTGCATCAATTTCAATAGCACCGCCGAATGCCATTCGGCGTCGGAGATAGAAAACACGCTAAAGCGCGTTAAGATCGTGCCCGGATAACATTTTAGTGCGCTTCAGCGTACTTCTTATCTCAGCCTGGGATTTGCAATCCCAGACAATTGGCGGTAACAATCCAACATCAACAAAAAATCCCGTTACCCACGCCCGCATCTCCCCTTGTCTTAGTAGTCAGCATACCGTATCATACTCATATAGGGTCATCGTTGCCACTATCGGTCAGGGCAGAAGGGTTGGTCTGGCCGGGAGGCATTTGCCATGAACACCAAACCTAAATTGGATGCCGCCCGCTTGTCCCGTATGGTGGAAATCAGTCGGGCGCTCAATTCCATCACCAATTTAGACGACCTGCTTTCTCACATTATTAAAGAAGCGGCCGATCTGACTCAGGCGGAAGCGGCTTCTATTCTCCTGCTGGACCCGCGCACCCATCAGCTGCATTTCAAAGCCTCCTCCAATCAGATTCCTTCGGAGATGGCTGAGATAGCAGTTCCGCTTGATGATAGTATTGCCGGGGCGATATTACAGGCAAATAAGCCGATGTATATTCAGGACGTAAGCCGCGATCCGCGGTGGAATCCGCAGGTAGGGCAGGCCATCAATTTTGACACGCACCAGATTTTGGGCGTGCCTATGCGCAACGTGAATCAGGAACCGGTGGGGGTGCTGGAAGCGCTTAACAAGGTAGACGCAGCCCATTTTTCCGTCCAGGATTTGGAGACGTTGGCCGTGCTGGCTGATATTGCCGGGGTAGCGGTGGAAAAGGCCCGGCTTTTTACAGAATTGGAGCAGGCCAATGCCGCTTTAAGCGAACTGGATGAGGTGAAATCGAATTTTATTTCCATCGCCTCACATGAATTACGCACGCCGCTGGCCGTTATCATGGGTTACGTCTCTTTCTTGCGGGAAGAGGCGGACGAAACGGTGGCGGAACAGTTTGATACGGTGCTGGATGCGGCCGTTCATCTACGCGGGCTGATTCAGGATATGGCAAACTTAAGCTATGTGGATGCAGGCCAGACGACGCTGCTGCGACAAATGGTGGATTTGGGTACGCTGGTGCAGGAAATGGAACTGGCGTCTGACGAAACGGCCGTCGCCAAAAACCAAACCGTCAGCCTCAACCTACCGGCAGAACCGCTGATCGTGGTCGTAGACAGAAATATGATCGAAGTCGTCCTAAGTAATCTGCTTAACAACGCCGTCAAATTTACGCCGCAAAACGGCCGTATCACCATCAACCTGGAGCGGCAGGGGCGGGAAGCTTGGTTCCGCATTCAGGATAGCGGCAGCGGCATTCCCGAAGACCAGTTAGAGCGTATCTTTCACCGTTTTTACCAGGTAGAATCGCCGCTGGTGCGGCAGCATGAAGGGATGGGGCTGGGCTTGTCCATTGCCAAAGAGTTAGTGGAATTGAATCACGGCCGTATCTGGGCCGAAAGCGCCGGGGAAGAAGGCAGCCAGTTCATCGTAGCTTTACCCCTGGCAGGGGGCCACGGATGAAGCGGACCGAACTGGATGGACACGGATTTATGATGAGTAGAAGAGGCGTTTTGCTTATTCTGGTAGTGCTGTTATTGTGGGGCTTAAACAGCGTCCAGGCGCAGTCCGGGGACGTGCTGATGCTGGATATTGAAGGGCCAGTAACGCCGGCAATGGCCAACTACTTCGAGCGAGGCATCCGGGCGGGTGAGACACAAAACGCCAACGCTGTTCTCATCCAACTGGACACGCCGGGCGGGGCGATTGACGTGACTCTGGACATCGTGCAGAGCTTTGCCAATGCGGACGTGCCGGTCATTGTTTACGTGGCTCCCAGCGGGGCGATGGCGGCATCGGCGGGCAGTGTGATTACCCTGGCAGCGGATGCGGCAGGAATGGCGCCGGACACGATTATTGGCGCGGCTTCTCCGGTGGGTGGTGACGGGGCAGATTTGCCGGAAACGATCAAGCGCAAGGAGATGGAGGCGTTGAGCGCCACGATGCGTAACCTGACGGCCGTGCGCGGCGAGGAAGCCACTGATTTGGCGGTGCGCATGATTACGGAGGCTACGGCCGTAAACGCCACAGAAGCCCTGGACGCCGGTCTGATAGACGCCATTGCTGACGACACGACTGATTTACTGAACCAGTTAGACGGCCTGACAGTCCAGGTGAACGGGGAAGAGATGGCGCTGGAAACGGCCGGGGTCAACCAGCAACCCTATGACATGAGTCCGCTGGAACGCATCCTGCACGCTGTCGCCAATCCGATCATCGTAGGCATCCTCATGGCGATTGGCATCCAGGCGATCATCATTGAGATTTCCAATCCCGGCGGCTGGGTGGCCGGTTTGATTGGTATAATTATGCTGGGATTGGGCTTGTACGGGCTGGGGCAGCTTCCGGTAAACTATTTGGGGTTAGGTTTAGTTGTCATCGCCTTTGTCCTTTTCCTGGCGGAAGTGATGGCAACCAATCACGGTGCGTTAGCCATTGCCGGGACAATTGTGCTGTTTGCCGGATTGATGGTGTTGTTCAATTCACCCGGCACGCCGGAATTTTCCCGCATTTCTATCCCCGTGGCCCTGAGCATTACCGGCGGTACCGCCCTACTCTTCCTCTTCATCATGGGCAAAGCTGCTCGCGCTCAAAAACAGAAACCCCTCACCGGCCAACCGGGCATGATCGGGCAGACGGGCCGAGTACGAGACACGTTTGAGCCAAGCGAAGAAAACGGAACCTACGCCGGTTACGTTTTTGTCAACGGTGAATTGTGGCAAGCTCAAGCCGAAGAACCGTTACAATTTGGTGAAGACGTGGTTGTTGAATCCGTGAACGAGTTAAAACTGAAAGTGCATAAGAAAACAGAAACCGAAGGAGGCAGCGTATGACAACCGTGAATCAGCTTTTACAGGCAAAAGGGTTTGACGTCTGGTCTGTGACCCCGGACACGACAACATTTGAGGCTATCAAACTAATGGCTGACATGAATGTAGGTTCGCTCCTGGTGATTGATAATGGCGAGATCGTCGGTATTGTCTCAGAGCGGGATTATGCCCGCAAAATAGCCTTGCATGACCGCTCTTCCAAGACGACGCCGGTAAGCGAGATTATGACTGCGCCCGTGGTTTCGGTGCGGCCCGACCAAAACCTGCAAAAGTGCATGGCTTTGATGACGGATAAACACATCCGCCATCTGCCTGTTATTAACGAAGACGGTGAATTGATAGGTATTATCTCTATCGGCGATGTGGTGAAAGCCGTCATCTCAGAACAGGAAGTGGTTATTAACCATTTGCAGGATTATATTGCCGGGGTGAGTTGAGGAAACTTTTGGGCACTGCTACTCAAGGATGATGGCTTGATTTATGGCAAAATTCCAGCTTGCTATTCAGGGTGAAACGCGGAAGTTTGAGGTTTTTCGGGAAAGTGAGACGCTGCATGTGCAGGATGGGACAGACACGGCCGTACTCCGCCTTATTCACGCCGACAAACACACTATTTTACTGGAGCGGGAATACCCGGACGGCCGTCGTCAACAAATTCGCGTGGCCGGGGTGAAACAGGGGGACAAACGGGCATTGTGGGTTAACGGCCGTACCTTTACCGCCGAACGGGTGCGGGAACGAAGCGCCAGTTCTTCTGCTGCCAACAGTTCCCTGGCTGCCACCATTCCCGCCGTCGTTACCGATATTCTGGTAGAAGTCGGGGCGCAGGTGGCCGCCGGCGACCGGTTGATTCTTCTGGAATCCATGAAAATGGTCATCCCGATTCAAGCGCCCTGTGACGGGGTGGTTACGGCCGTGCATTGCGCCATCGGCGAATCAGTCCAGGCCGGCGTACAGCTCATCGAATTGGAAGAAAATCAATGAGATTTGAGATTGTCGGCGAAATAACTGATATTGAAACAATGGCCACGGGCAGCGCTATTCAGGAGTTAGCGTCATTGCAATCCAGGTTCGGCCGGGGACGCTGGCGAAAACGAAAGGAAGTAGCAACAGTCCGACTATTTGATGATACAATAAGGTTGGCAGAAATACATTGGTATGAAGCTCAGGGTAATTGGTAAACGACGTATAAAAATCAAGCGTTTTTTGGACTAAACAAATATGGATAATAAAAACCAGTTTGCAATTTGTATTGATAACAGCGGATACGAAGATGATCTGAAGGTTCGCATGGTATATCAAGTGCTTTCTGATGAATCGGCTGCGCGAAGCCGTTACCTGCGAATTATAGATGAAACAGGTGAAGATTATTTGTACCCGGCGTCATACTTTGTGCTGATTGATATACCACATGAAGCGGAAAGTATGCTCGCAGGCATTGCCTGAAACGCTATTCCATATTATCTGCGTTAATCTGCGTTCAAAAATTTACATAATGTCATCTCCGGCAATGCCTTTTCAATTGTGGCCCAGCCGTAACAGGTGTAATTCCCATGAACCGAATCCAAAAATTGAACCGACAAATACAAGAACACGGCCTGGATGGCGTAGCCCTGGTGCCGGGGCCAAATATGGTCTACCTCAGCGGCATCCATTCCCATCTCAGCGAACGGCCGATTGTCCTTTTCTATCCGGCCGACGGTGTACCGGCTATCGTTATCCCTAACCTGGAAGCCATGAAGGCGGAAGCGGCCGGTATTCTGCCGGAACGCATTTTTGGCTGGAGCGATGAAACAGGCTATGCCGGCGCTTTCCGGCAAGCTGCCGCTCAATTGAATTTGTCCGGCAGCCTGTGGGCTGTGGAATCCCTGCATATGCGGGTGCTGGAATATGAACTACTGCAAGAGTACGCTCCTGGTCTACGCACAGTTCAGGCCGAACCTCTCGTCATGGCCCTGCGTCTGACGAAAGACCCGGCCGAAATTGCTGCTATGGAACGGGCCATCGGCATATCAGAACGGGCGATGAAGCGGCTGCTTCCCCAACTCAAAATGGGGATGACGGAAAAGCAGGTAGCAGCCAGGTTAACGCAGCTTCAATATGAAGAAGGGGCAGAGGTAATGGCTTTTGGCCCGATTGTTTCGACCGGCCCTAACGGGGCTTCGCCTCATGCTGTGCCTACGGAACGGCCGTTGCAATCCGGCGATCTGCTGGTGATAGATTGGGGCTGTATCGCAGACGGCTATCCTTCCGACATCACCCGCACTTTTGCCGTGGGTGAGATTGACGCAGAACTACACCGCGTGTACGACGTGGTAAATCAAGCCAACACTGCCGGTATTGCTGCCGCCCGGCCCGGGGCGACGGGGGAAGAGGTGGATACGGCCGCTCGCGCCGTTATTACCCAGGCCGGCTATAGCAACTACTTCATCCACCGCACTGGACACGGCCTGGGCGTGGAAGTGCATGAACCACCTTTTATGATGCAGGGCTATACGGAACCGCTGCGCCCCGGCAATGTCTTTACGGTCGAACCGGGCATCTACTTACCAGAACGGGGCGGGGTACGCATCGAGGATGACGTGGTAGTAATAGAAGATGGGGTCCGGGTCTTGACGACGTTTACGAAGGAATTGATTACGGTTGGATGACAGGGTGAAAAGGTGACGAAAACGCCCGACTACTCAACTACTTGACTATTCGACTATCCGACCGACTAACAAAGGAGGCGCTATGCCAAAGAATAAGAAGCACAAAGGGGCTACGGCCGTAGCAGACGCCTATGCGCCCTTTATTGCCGAGGGCATTACCGAACATTTACTGCCCCCCGAACCGCCCGTCTACAAAAAAAACGGCAAGCTCAAAACAGCCTATTACGAAGAACAGTTAGCCCGCTTACAAGCAGAACTGGTCAATCTGCAATACTGGGTGGCCGAACAGGGGTTGCGCGTCATCATTGTATTTGAAGGACGCAGCGGGGCCGGCAAAGGGGGCGTCATCAAGCGCATCACCGAACGTACCAATCCCCGCATTGTGCGCGTAGTGGCTCTGCCCAAGCCCAGCGACCGGGAACGCACCCAATGGTGGTTTCAGCGATACGTGGCCCACTTGCCCGCTGCCGGAGAGATCGTTTTGTTTGACCGCAGTTGGTACAACCGCGCTTTGGTGGAACCCGTGATGGGCTTTTGTACGGAGGAACAGTACCGGGAATTTTTGCGCTCCTGCCCTCAGTTTGAGCGAATGCTGGTGCGTTCTGGTATCATTCTCCTCAAATACTGGTTTTCCGTCAGCGATGAAGAACAGGAGCGGCGTTTTCAGGCGCGGGTATATACGCCGTACAAACGGTGGAAGCTCAGTCCGATGGATTTGGAAGACCGGCGGCGCTGGGTAGAATACTCCAAGGCCAAAGACCGCATGTTTGATTACACCGATATCAAGCAAGCGCCTTGGTACGTAGTCAATGCCGACGACAAGAAGCGGATGCGGCTGAACTGCATTACTCACATCCTCAGCCGGATTCCCTACGAAGACATCACGCCACCACCCATCGAACTGCCGCCGCGTGAAGAAAACAAAGATTACATCCGGCCGCCGATTACGGAGCAGACGTTTGTGCCGGAAATATATTGATGCGTGATGCGTGATACGTGACAATGGGCACGCATCACGCATCACGTATCACAGATCACTGCCCACATTTCTAACTGAACGAGGTGCTAACAATGAGTACAAATAATGAAGTTGTTATTTTGAGCGCGGCTCGGACGCCGACGGGCCGGTTTAACGGGGGGCTGTTGGGAAAGTCGGCGACGGATTTGGGGGCGATTGCGGTGGAAACGGCCGTCACCCGTTCCGGTATTGATCCCCGCAGCGTGTATGAAGTGATAATGGGCAACGTAGTTTCGGCCGGTGTGGGGCAGGCCCCGGCGCGGCAAGCTGCCCTGCGCGGTGGATTGCCGGACACGGTAGGGGCCACTACCGTCAACAAAGTATGCGGCTCCGGCCTCAAGGCCGTCATGCTGGCAGCCAACAGCATCAAAGCCGGGGAAGCGGCCGTATTTGTGGCTGGGGGCATGGAAAGCATGAGCAACGCCCCTTACCTGCTGCCCAAAGCCCGCCAGGGTTTGCGCTTTGGCGATGCTCAACTAAAAGATTCGCTGATGACCGACGGCTTGTGGTGTTCCTTTCAGGAATGGCCCATGGGCAACGCTGCCGAATTTATCGCCCGCCAATTTGCAATCAGCCGCGAGGAGATGGATAATTTTTCTCTGAAAAGCCATGAGAAGGCGGCCGCGGCTACATGCAACGGCTACTTCCGGGATGAAGTCGTCCCTGTAGAAATCAAAACACGCCAGAGTACGATTGTGATAGACAAAGACGAATCTATTCGGGCCAACTTTTTTGACGATGGGTATGAAGTAACGACCAGCCTGGAACTGTTAGCCAAACTGCCGCCTGCGTTCGAGAAGGACGGTGTGGTAACGGCCGGTAATGCGCCTGGCCTGAATGACGGCGCCGCCGCCCTGGTCATCACCAGCCAGGCAGAAGCAGCACGACAAGGCGTCAAGCCAATGGCCCGGATCGTGGGGTACACGCTGGCAGCCGTAAACCCGCAGTGGTTATTCGCCGCCCCCGCCAAAGCCATCCCCCGCCTGCTGAAACAGGTGGGTTGGACGCTGGACGAGGTGGATTTGATTGAGCTAAATGAGGCATTCTCCTCCCAGGTGTTAGCTAACGGCGCAGAATTGACCCAGGCCGGTTACAACTGGGATTGGGGCAAGGTGAATGTAAACGGCGGGGCCATCGCTCTGGGGCACCCTCTGGGAGCCAGCGGGGCGCGGGTGCTGGTAACGCTGCTGTATGCTTTGCAAAATCGGGGTCTGCGCCGGGGCATTGCCGCCTTGTGTCTGGGCGGCGGCGAGGCGGTGGCGATGGCTGTAGAAATGATTCCAAACTTGACTAATATCTAAGCTGGGATATAAATAGAGGTGACATTAAACGGGAATCCTCATCAACAACCCCTGTTAAAAACCATTCAATAAGACGAACGCAAGGAATGTAAAAAATGGCAGCAACTACTCAATTTACAGGTCTTACTATGCCTGTTTTTACCGCTTTTAGCTGGGCGGGCGAAGAAACCGCAATCAATTATGCCTTGGACCAAATGGAAATGTTCATCCATGAACTGCATGGATCCTTATCTTCCAAAACGCGCCAGGAATTACCTTTTTCCGGGCTGAACCGGGCGGAACAATGTGTTTATCTGGCAGCCAGTGAAGATGTAGACAGCGATATTCACATCCTGTTTTATGCCCGGCCCATGAGTTTGGAAATGCAGTTGGTCTTGACAGACAAAACCGTATTGAACAAAGGCTTGAAAATGGCCGTCACCCAACCAACTATGGCTCACCGGGTCATTACAGAGCTGGGCACAGAATGGTCATTGCGCGTGCAGCAAATGCAAATTGATGAAGAAACGCAGGAAGTTTCTCATTATGCCGATTTGTTTAAGGATGGTTTGGTAAAGCTGGATCAGGAAACGGCCGCTGAACTGTTTGAGAAAACAGCGTATCTAAACAGTGAACCCAAATGGGTAACGCCCATTTACTTAAGCCGGCGCTTCCCATCAGAACAAATTGCGGCAATGTCTCGGGCCGTAGTGTCGGTAATGGGTGACCAAGTAGACGCTTTACTGCCAGTTATGAATTTGCTGACGGGAAAAACCGGCAAGAAACGTAAAAAAGCGGTTAAAAAGAAAACTGTAAAGAAAACGGCGGCTATTCCAGAGTATCAACCACTGGGCGAAGATGGTTTTGTCTACATTGCCGAATTGAAACCGTTACATTTGCGCCGTGGTTTTATCAACATGACAACGGAACATTGGCCCTACTTTGCCATCAACTCCCGCACCGAAACCCGGCCGGTAACTGTTTATTATGATGGGATATATGATAAAGGTTGCTCAGTCTGGCGGTTACAGCCACATAATATGGCCCGGCTGGTG
The DNA here is from genome assembly GCA_027054335.1 of Ardenticatenaceae bacterium. Taxonomy (GTDB): domain Bacteria; phylum Chloroflexota; class Anaerolineae; order Promineifilales; family Promineifilaceae; genus JAJRTP01. The sequence continues at coordinate 13,550 of JALUPA010000162.1, read as the reverse complement.
CTAAGTTCACCCGTACATTTATGGTTGGAAGAAAACTTTGAAGAATCAAGCGCTATTCAGCTCAATGTAACGCGCATGGAAGATGATGACATTCAAATTGCTCTCAAACCGGTAGACTAATCGGTGGTAAGAGAATTCAGACATTTATAGGGACGTTGCCAATCTTATAGCGGCAATGTCCCTTTTTCCTTTTATGCCCCTCAAGTCCCGGTACTTCCCAAGCGCCGGGGACTTGAGGGGTATGAAACTGGGTAAACAGGTGGGTTCACTTCTACCAGAAACTATTTCCGGCAAGATGGGTTATTGGCATTGAAAACCAACACAATTGAGAAACTATATGGCCGGACAGTGAATCCGGATAATTGAGATGACAAATGCCTCGGACAAAAATCGTAGCTACCATCGGGCCAGCCTCAAACGACCCGGAAACGATTCGTAAAATGTTAGCAGCGGGTATGACTGTAGCCCGCATTAATTTTTCTCACGGCGACCACGAAAGCCACCGCGCCACTGTAACCACGCTGCGCCAAGTAGCCCAGGCTGAAGGTCAGGTACTGGGAATTCTGGGTGATTTACAAGGCCCCAAATTACGCCTCGGTCAAGTGAAAACAGGCGGCATCCACCTCTCTCTGGGAGATGAGGTGGTTTTGACGCCGCACCGGGGTCAGCCGGCCATGATCCATTTCCCGCACCCCGATGTGATTGAAGTGATTGAACCGGGCGCCAAGCTGGTAATTGGCGACGGAGAGGTAGAGTTTTCGGTAGCGGAAAAGCGGGGGGATACGCTGCTTTGTATTACCACGGTGGCCGGCCTGCTGGAATCGCGCAAGGGGGTCAATGTTCCCGGTACGGAACTGCCCATTTCCAGTATCACGGAAAAGGACCGGGTAGACCTGAAGCTAATTTGTGAGCTAAAATTGGATTACGTGGCGCTTTCGTTTGTGCGCACGGCCGTAGATATAGACGAACTGCGGGCGCTGATGGCCGAAGATAATGCAGCCATTCCCATCATTGCCAAAATTGAGAAAAAAGAAGCCATCGACAATTTGGAGGAAATCCGGGACACGGCCGATGGCATGATGGTGGCGCGGGGTGATTTGGGGATAGAAGTCCTGCCCCAGGAAGTGCCGCTGCTGCAAAAACGGATCATCCGCTGCTGCAACAAAGTGGGCAAGCCGGTCATCACCGCCACCCAAATGCTGCAATCTATGGTGAACCATCCTCGGCCCACACGAGCAGAAGCCAGTGATGTAGCCAACGCTATTCTGGACGGGACAGACGCTGTGATGCTGTCCAACGAATCTGCTTCCGGTCGTTTTCCCGTGGAATCAGTTTTGATGATGCGCCACATTGCCGAAATCACGGAAGGAGAATTTCCTTACGACACCTGGCGGATCAGACGTCAGGCAGAAATCGTCAACTCCACTTCAATTACTCAGGCAATTAGCGCGGCAGCCTGTAATGTAGCGGAGCAGGTGGCGGCGCGAGCCATTGTCAGCACAACCATGTCCGGGCACACGGCACGCCAAATTGCCCGCCACCGGCCCATCACCCCGATTATGGCCGTTTCTCCCCAACTGGAAACGCAACGCCAACTGACCTTGGTATGGGGAGTAGAATGTATTATTGTGGCTGATTTTGAAGATACGGATGAAATGCTGAACAAAACGGCTGAAGCAATGCGGCCGTTTGGCTTGAATAAAGGTGACCGGCTGGTGGTTACGGCCGGTATTCCGTTTGGCGCACGGGGACGGACTAATTTAATTCAGGTTCAAGAGATAACATAATCTGGTATAATGAGGTACAGTAGTTAAAAGATTGGTCAAATGCGCGGTTAGTGGTTAGTGATTTGTATCAACCATTAATCATCCGCCACCAGCTATGAATTTTTTGCCGGTAGTACGGGAGAAAAAGCCATGACAACACATACCATTGGAACTGGCTCGATTGCATCTGATTGGGAACCTGCGCCGGTATCCAGCATTGAAGATACCGGTTTAAGCCAGGGATTTTTACAAGACCTGGCGCTTAAATTTATGTATTTTCGGGGGCAGCTTACCGGGCATGACATTGCCGAATATATGCACCTGCCTTTTGCCACTGTGGTCAGCCCCTTAATGGATTTTCTGAAACGGGAGCAGATGTGTGAAGTAAAAGGTTCTGGCGGTTTGGGAGCAGCAACTTACCAATATCTCATCACCAACAAAGGAGCAGCGCGGGCCCGCGAACAGTTGGAGCGCACAACTTATGTGGGGCCGGCGCCGGTACCCTGGGAAGATTATGTGGCAGCCATCAAGGCCCAAGGAGGCAAGCGGCTCCAGGTTAATCCGGCCCGCATTCGCCAGGCGCTTTCTCATCTGGTGCTGGAAGATGCTATGCTGGACAAGATAGGCCCGGCGGCTAATTCAGGCAAATCCATTTTTCTCTATGGCCCTCCCGGCAACGGCAAGACGACCATTGCAGAAAGTATCGGCCGTATGATTTTGACAGATGATATGTATATTCCCTATGCCATTGAGGTAGATTCGCAAATCATCAAAGTGTTCGATGAGATCAACCATATTGCTGTGCCGGAAGCGCATCCGAAAATGACGACGGCTTCTTTGGGCAGCCGTCGCGGAGATGCACGCTGGCTACGCATTAAACGGCCGGTTATTACCGTAGGCGGGGAACTAACGCTGGATGGTCTGGAATTAAACTATGATCCCGTGAACAAGTATTACGAAGCGCCGTTTCAGATGAAGGCAAATGGGGGTATGTTCCTGATTGATGACTTCGGCCGGCAGCAGGTGCGCCCGCGCGATCTGTTGAACCGCTGGATTGTACCGATGGAAAAGCAGATTGACTTTCTGGCTTTGCACACAGGCCGCAAGATGGAAGTGCCGTTTGAGGTGCTGATTGTATTTTCCACGAATTTGCCGCCACGAGATTTGGTGGATGAGGCGTTTTTGCGGCGTATTCGGCACAAGATTGAGGTGAAATCACCGTCATTTGATGGGTATCGCAAAATTTTTAAACATGTGTGTGAAATGAATGGGATTACGTATGAGGAGCAAAGCGTCCGTTATTTGCTGCAAGAGTATTATGTGCGGCGTAACCAGAAACTCCGGGCCAACCACCCGCGTGATTTGATTGAACAATTGATGGATATTGCCGATTATCTGGGCGTCGAACCTCAATTGACAAAAAATTTGATTGATCGGGCGGCAGATTCGTATTTCGTGGAATTATAATCTCCAATCTCTTTATGGACTGGTTATCTTTCTCCCGCCCCCTGATAATTGGACACCGCGGAGCCAGCGCGGATGCGCCGGAAAATACGTTGGCCGCGTTTACCCTGGCTCAGGAGCAAGGGGCTGACGGGATTGAGTTGGATGTGCAGTTATCGGCCGACGGCCGTGTCGTCATCATTCACGACACAACAGTGGACCGCACCACAAATGGCAGCGGCAAAGTCTCGGATATGACAGTGGCGGAATTGCAAACGTTGGACGCCGGTATGGGCCAAGCAATCCCCACCTTGGATGAGTTGTTTGAAATGATGGGGTCAGGCATTTTGTACAATGTGGAATTAAAGCCTTTTACAGTGGATGCGAATGGTCTGGCAACGGCCGTAGCCGACCGGATTCAGGCGCACAATCTGGCCAGTCAGGTCCTGGTTTCCTCATTCAACCCACTCATGGTGCGCCGGGCGCGGCAGCATTTAACGCCGCAGACAATGGTGGCCCACATCTGGTACAAGAAGCAGTTCAAATATAAATATCTGCTGGCCAAAGCGGAAGCCCATCACCCCAAACACACACTGGTGGATGAAGCGTATATGGCCTGGGCGCGTAAACATGGCTGGCGGGTGCATACCTGGGCGATAGATGATCCGGTAGAAGCACAGCGTTTACTTGATTTGGGGGTGAATGGCCTTATCACCAATAAACCCCAATTTTTACGAGAAGGTTTGGGCTGGGTAACACATGAAAGTTAAGGTAATTCTCAATCCCTATGCAAACCGGTGGCGGGCCGGGTCTCGTCTGCCGGAGGTGGAGACGGCGTTAACGGCCGTAGGTCTTACCCCGGATATTGCCCAAACCTCCGGGGCCGGCGAGGCAATTGAGTTAGCGGCTACGGCCGTATCCCAAGGGTACGATGCCGTGGTAGCCGCCGGCGGCGAAGGGACGCTGAATGAAGTGATCAATGGGCTGGTACAGGCTGCCGGCGACAATCCTACCGTCCCCTTTGGCGCGTTGCCTCTGGGGTCAGCCAATGACTTTTGTCACGCCGTCGGCATCCCGCTGGATTTGACGGAAGCGGCGCAACTTATTGCCAACGGCCGTGCCCGTCTGATTGATTGCGGCAAAATTAACGAACGGTACTTCATCAACACCTGCGCCGTGGCCATGGAACCGATGGTCACGCTGGAACATATCAAAATCCAGCGCATCAAAGGGGAAATGCGTTACGTGGCCGCCATGCTGCAAGCGTTGCGCAAATTACGCGCCTGGCAAATGCAAGTCACCTGGGATGGCGGCGGTTACGATGGGCCAGTGTATCTGCTCTCCGTCTGCAACGGGCCGCGCAGCGGCGGTTTTTACATGGCCCCGGATGCCCAGGTGGCTGACGGCTTGCTGGATTATGTGATGGTACCGGAAGTATCGAAGTTGACAGTCGTAAATATCTTGCTGAAATTGATGCGGCGCGCGCACATTGGGCATAAGGATGTGGTTTACGGCCGTTCTTCCCGCATCCTCATCAAAAGCCAACCCGGTACGCCCGCTCATGCTGACGGCGAAATCATTTCCGAATCGCTCACTTCCATAGAATGTATCGTGCTGCCGGAGAAAATAACCCTGCTGGCCTGACAGGGACTCTTTACTTATATAAAAGGGGGCGTGAATTTGGTATAAAAGGCAGGGGCATAAATGTAGACAACTCTATGTGCCTGTGATACCCTTATTAAACATAAACTAGCTGGTTTGATAACCACAGATGCTAAATAAACTTAAGGAATAACTGGTATGACTGACGAGCCAAAAAAAGTAGTGTGCATCGAAGACGAACTGGAAATGATCGAACTGGTTAAACTCATCCTGGGACGCAGCCGATTTGATGTGACCGGGGCTGTGGGTGGCCGGGAAGGACTGGCAAAAATCGCAGAAGTGAAACCGGACCTGGTTTTATTAGATTTGATGATGCCGGAAATGGATGGCTGGGAAGTATATCAAAAGATGAAAGCCTCCGACGAGATGCGCGATATTCCCGTCATCGTCGTTACGGCCAAAGCGCAAAGTATAGATAGAGTGCTGGGCCTGCATATCGCTCGTGTAGACGATTACATCACCAAACCTTTTGGCCCGCAAGAGCTGCTGGACAGTGTAGAACGAGTGATTAGCAGTAACGCCCAATAAATATTTTCCTAAAACGGCATTCCAGTCCGCCAGCCCGCCCCAGAGAGAAAGCGGGCTTTTTTTATTAAACCACGAGGTTTACCTTGCGTATTCGATTTTGGGGTGTTCGCGGCACAATACCAACGCCAGGCCCGGGCACAATTAAATATGGCGGTAACACATCATGTGTGGAAATCCACACCTCGGATGAACAACTCATCATTTTAGATGCCGGATCAGGAATCCGCCATTTAGGCAAAGAACTGGTGAAAACGGTTGACAGTCGTATCACCGGCAGCATCTTCATCAGTCACACCCACTGGGATCATATTCAAGGTTTCCCCTTCTTCGCTCCCATTTTTGGCCGCAACAATCGCTTTGTCCTCGTAGGCCGTAAACGAATGGGCAAACAGCTAAAAGAAATTATGGAAGGCCAGTTCATTGAACCTTACCTGCCCTTCACCTACAAATCTTTACCGGCCGACCTTCTTGTCAAAGAAGTGCAAAATGGGGAAACTCTCATCGTTGGCGACGATACCAAAGTAACCGTGGCCGATTTGAATCACCCCGGCGGTTGTCTGGGGTTTCGCATCGAAAATAAGGGGACAGTCTTTGTCTACGCCAGCGACATCAGCCATTACCAGGACAATTTTGACGAAAATTTATTGCGTCTGGCCGAAGGCGCCGATTTATTAGTACACGATGCCCACTTTGCCTCTACCGAAGAGAAATGGCAGCATGAAGAATTTGGGCACAGTTCGTGGCTGGAAGCCGTCCAGGCGGCCCTGGAATCCCGGGTAAAAAACCTGGGCCTCTTCCACTACTCTCCCGACTTAACGGACGACCAGCTTGACGAAATCATTGCCCAGGCCCAGGCCATCATGCCCCGCACCTTCCTGACCCGTGAAGGGCTGGAAATTGAATTACCCTTGCTTGAAATACCCGAATAATTGTCCGCCAATTGCCGGAAATTCAGAATAGAATACAATTAAGGTAACTGGTTAATTTACCATAATATGAGGCTGAGATAATTAGGGACTCAAAGTGGCTAGAGATTACCCGTCAACATCCGGGGAAAACATAAATCAGTCAGTTTTGGTTGTAGACGACGAGCCGATGGCGCGAGCTTTGCTGCGGTTGATGTTAGTTCGGGCCGGTTTTAATGTGCTGGAAGCAGAAGACGGTTTTGACGCTTTGGAAAAAGTGCGGATTAACCGGCCGGATATCATCTTGCTGGACGTAATGATGCCGGGAATGGACGGCTTTACCGTATGTGAAACTATTCGCAATGATGCGGAAACGGCCGATTTACCCATCATCATGTTCAGCGCCAAGACAGACCTGGACAGCATTAACCAGGGCTTGCGGGCCGGCGCCAACGTTTACTTAACCAAACCTATTTCGCCGGAAGAATTGACCCACCACGTCCGTGAAGTTTTAGCCAACGAAAACATCAAATAGTATTGTCACAATCGGCTAATTGTGATAAAAAACACAAAACTTTCTATCTTAGTTGGAGGCAGCAAATATGTGGATTAAGCGGCTACTATTGGCAATTATATCTTTCGCCTTTGGGTTTGGCGTCACCTTTGTTATTGTGAAATTGATTGGCACCAATCTGGAAGAATTCGGCATTTGGTATACTTTCTTTACATCGTTAGCTCTCGCTTGCGCGTTGGGTGTGTGGCTGGATAAATTTATGGGTACAAACATATTGCCTGAATAGCAAAAGCGTCACCCGTAAAAGTGTTGTTTTGCAGGATACGTCATCCAACCAAACCGTTTGGTTGAAAACGTACATTAATTTGATGGTATAGGTCTCCGGTAAGTCGGGAGACCTTTTTATTTTTTGGAGGATAAAGATGTCAGCTTATATCATTGATGGAAAAGCAGTGGCAAACCGGGTCAAAGAAGAAGTGGCTACGGCCGTAGCCCGCATGAAAGAAGAACACAACTACGTCCCCGGCCTGGCTACCGTCCTCGTCGGCGAAGACCCGGCTTCCGCCACCTACGTGCGCATGAAACAGCGCACCTGCGAAAAACTGGGCATCCGTTCCGTCGGCATTACCCTGCCGGCCGATTCTACCCAGGCAGAAGTGGAAGAAGTCGTTGCCAAACTGAATGCCGACCCGGAAGTAAACGGCATTCTGGTACAGCTTCCCCTGCCCGGCCATCTGGACGAAGAAGCCGTACTGAATACCATTGATCTGGAGAAAGATGTAGACGGCTTCCACCCGGTAAATATCGGCCGTTTAGCCATGAAAGGGCGCACTCCCCTATTCATCCCCTGCACGCCGGCCGGCTGCATGGAGCTGCTGCGCGACGCAGGCACAGAAATCAGCGGGGCAGAAGCTGTCATTCTGGGCCGTTCCAACATTGTAGGACTGCCTATGGCCATGCTGCTGCAAAAAGCCAACGCCACCGTCACCATTTGTCACAGCCGCACCAAAGACCTGAAAGCCCATTTGCAGCGGGCTGATATTGTGGTGGCAGCTATCGGTCGGGCGCAAATGGTCACAGGCGATATGCTCAAGCCCGGCTGCACTGTCATTGACGTGGGCATCAACCGCGTAGACGATCCCGACGCCAAACGGGGCTACCGTTTGGTAGGCGACGTAGATTTTGAGTCGGCCAAAGAAGTGGCCGGGGCGATCACCCCTGTCCCTGGCGGCGTCGGCCCGATGACTATTGCCATGCTTATGCAAAATACACTTCACGCGGCGGAACTCGCCTGGAACAAAATGTAAGCATTCACCCCCCTCGTTCCCCTCCCTCGTCCTCCCTCGTTCCACGCTCCGCGTGGAATGCTCTTGCCAGACGCTCCGCGTCACGTGGACGCAGAGCGTCCGGGTGGGCATTCCCACGTAGAACGTGGGAACGAGACGGGGGAGTGAACGGTCACAACAAAATGTAAACTCTACGGTAGCTTGCGCCACTTTACAGAATACGTAATACACTCGTCAATCACCCATAACGATTCTTCCTAAAAAAGTTGCAAAATCGAATAACTTTGTATAATCGGAGGGTCTATTGTGACTATCTTCCTGTAACCACAACGGCCGTAAGCCCGGATACTATCAGCGCCATTCCCTACAGAATAATTCACAATAGCGTACAATGTCCACAGGAGATAAAAATGAGCGAGAACCCGGTAATCTTGATCGTAGACGACGATCCTGTTAGCTGCGAAAATTTGAGCGAAATTTTACAAATACAGGGTTACGAAACCCACGTAGCGCCCAATGGTCTTAAAGGGTTGGAAATGGCCGACAAACTGCTGCCGGATCTGATTCTCCTGGACGTAATGATGCCCGAAATGGATGGGTTTGAAACCTGTACCCGCCTGCGCGCCAATCCCGCTACTGCCAAAATCCCCATCCTGTTCTTAACCGCTCTGGATGACCGCGACTCCCGTATTCGGGGTATCGAAGCCGGCGCAGACGATTTCATTTCCAAACCCTTTGACCGCCAGGAATTACAAGTGCGCATACGCACCATAACGCGCCTGAACCGCTATCGCCTGCTGCAAGCAGAGCGCGCCCGTTTTGAACACGTTGTTATGCGTTCTGAAGTAGGCTACCTGATTATCAACGAACCGGGCTTTATTCTTTTTGCCAACCCTAAAGCCAGAATGTATTTAGGCATTGCCCCGGAAGATACGCTGCCGGCAGACTCTTTTCTTTTACTGGCTAAACGGCAGTATCGGCTGGAACCACCCCACACCTGGGAAACATGGCCGCTGCCAGGAGAAGAAGCCCGTTATCTGGTACGGCCAGAAACATCGCACGTTGAATCATTGTGGCTGCAAGTAGAAATCGCAGATTCATTGCCCGAGACCGGAGAAAAAACATATATTGTCAGCTTGATAAACGTATCCACCAGGATGAGTTTTCAGCAGGATGTATACGCCTTCCATCGCGTTATGCAGCACAAATTACGCACGCCGCTTGTTTCCATCCTAAGTGGGCTGGAATTGTTAGTCAATTACAGCGACCAACTTTCCCCAAAAGAATCTGCCGAATTGATAACAGGCGCCTATGAAAATGCCTCGCGGCTAAATGAAGCTGTGCGGGACATTTTACAATATGTTTCTTTATCCAAATCTTCAGTAAAAGGCGACTATTTTGATTTAAGCAGCCTGCCCGACATTGTGGAACAGCTTCGCCAGAATTCAGGCTTGAAATCAATTCATCTCCACCTGTTACCCACCAAAGATATATTTTTGTCTGTTTCCACCGTAGCCATGCGCTTTATCTTGATGGAGCTTCTGGAAAATGCGCGAAAATTCCATCCCCAACATTCGCCGCAAGTAGATATTGAGGTGCAGATGGCTGAGGACAACCAGATATTATTCACCATCAAGGATGATGGCGCCGGCGTACCCCATGAGAGATTAGAGCAAGTATGGCTGCCCTACTATCAGGGCGAAAAGCAATTTACCGGTGAGATTAAGGGCATGGGTCTGGGGCTGGCCACCGTAGCCACGTTGATTGCCCAGTTTAACGGCCGTTACCGCCTCTACAATAAACCGGATGGCAACGGCGCTGTCGTAGAACTCAGCCTGCCCATCCTGACGACAGAATAAATGCAACATTCAGACCGCCGCGGTTTCCAAAACCGCGAAGGTCTGGGAACCGAGTGACGTTTATGAAATTTGACACTACCTTACTGGTACACGACTTGAGCAAAATGGCCGCCTACGCCGCCGCAGCCGAAGCCCTCGGCTTTGACGGCCTGTGGACGGCCGAAACCAACCACGATCCTTTCCTGCCCCTGACGCTGGCCGCCGAACACAGCCAGCAGCTGACGCTGGGCACGGCCATCGCCGTCACTTTTCCCCGTAGCCCTACCGTCCTGGCCCAATTGGCCTGGGATTTAGCCAAATTCAGCCACGGCCGTTTCATTCTCGGTCTCGGCCCCCAAGTCAAGGCGCACAACCTCTACCGCTTTGGCGTCCCCTGGGAAAAACCGGTCAAAAAGATGCGCGAAACCATCCAGGCCATCCGCGCCGTGTGGGACTGCTGGCAAAACGGCGCGCCGCTGCGCTTCCAGGGAGAATTTTTCCACCTCAAGCTGATGACCCCCTTCTTCAATCCGGGACCGCTGGATTATCCGAACCCGCCCATTTACATCGCTGCCGTCAACAAACAAATGTTACAACTGTCCGGGGAACTATGCGACGGCGTCCACTTGCACGCCCTCCATTCCGTCAAATACTTGGATGAGTTTGCCCTGCCCCACATTGCAGCGGGCATGGCTAAAAGCGGCCGTCAGCAGGAAGGGTTTGGCCTGGTCACGGCCGTCTTCGCCATCCCCACCGACGACCCGGAGTACGCCGCCTGGGCCGAAAGCCACGTCAAGCAGCAAATCGCCTTCTACATGAGTACCCCTGCCTACCGCGTTCTGGCCCAACTGCACGGCTGGGAAGAAACGGCGGAACAACTAAGCGAGATGGCCCGCAACGGCCGTTGGCCCGACATGCCCGCCCTCATCAACGACGACATCCTGGACACCCTCGCCGTGCAGGGAACCTGGGCCGAACTGCCCGGCGTTATCCAGAAAAAATACGGCAACCGCCTCACCCGCGTCGGCTACTACCTGCCCTTCATCCCCGGCCAAAACGACGCCGGCTGGCAAGCCACCATTGCCGGCTTCAACCGGTAGGGCGATTTGGCAAATCGCCCAACTAAGGAGAAACCATGACCAACTCCCTCTACTTCACCGAAGAACACGAAATGTTCCGCCAAACCGTGCGCCGTTTCGTAGAAACCGAAATCAACCCCCACGTCGAAGCCTGGGAAGAAAGCCGCACTTTTCCCGCCCACGACCTGTTCAAAAAAGCGGGCAATCTGGGGCTGCTGGGCATAACCTACCCCGAAGAATACGGCGGCATGGGGCTGGACTACTGGTACCAGGTCATCATGTTGGAAGAAGTGGGCCGGGCCGACTGCGCCGGCGTGCCCATGGCCCTGGCCGTACAAACCGACATGGCTACCCCCGCCCTGGCCGAATACGGCACGCCGCAGCAAAAAGAAAAATTCCTGGCCCCGGCCATCAGCGGCGACGCCGTCTTCGCCATCGCCGTCAGCGAACCGGACGCCGGTTCCGACGTAGCCGCCATCCGCACCCGCGCCGTAGCCGACGGGGATGACTACGTCATCAACGGCAGCAAAATGTGGATTACCAGCGGCACGCAGGCCGATTACCTCACCCTCCTGGCCCGCACCAGCGGCGAATACGGCTTCAAAGGCATGTCCCTCATCATCGTCCCCACCGATACGCCCGGTTTCAGCGTCAGCCGCAAGCTGGAAAAGCTGGGCAACCACAGCAGCGACACCGCCATCCTCACTTTTGAGGACGTGCGCGTGCCCCAGGCCAACCGCATCGGCGCTGAAGGGATGGGCTTCATCCTGCAAATGCGCCAGTTCCAAAAGGAGCGCCTGGCCGGGACCTTGATGAGCGTCTCCGGTATGGAGCGCATCATCCGACTGACCATTGATTACACTCGCCAGCGGCAAACCTTCGGCAAACCGCTCATTGACAACCAGTGGATTCACTTTAAAATTACCGAATTGCTCACGGAAGTGGAAGCATTACGCCAATTGGCGTACCATTGTACCCGGATGCTGGTCGCCGGTATGGATTTAACGAAAGAAGTATCCATGGCTAAACTGAAAGCCGGGCGGCTGGCGCGGGAAGTAGCCGATACCTGCCTCCAGTTTCACGGCGGCATGGGCTACGTGGAAGAATACCCCATGGCCCGCTACTTCCGCGACGCCCGTCTCCTCTCCATCGGCGGCGGTGCAGATGAAATTATGATGGGCATTATTGCCAAATATGAAGATATTTTACCGGGACGGTAAATTGGTAATTGGGTAATTACCAATTACAAATTTAAGGAACAGAATATGGAACAAATTCGAGTTGTACGTTCATTCGTAGCCGCCGATGCCCTGGCGGAATTGGTTGAAGCTGAATATGATTTTGCCGGGCCGATCAGATGCAAGTTGTTCAGCAAAATGCTGCGCACCCAAGACAATGATCATTATCTGATTACCACAGGCAACGGCGACAAGTTTGTCATCCGCGTTTACCAGCCGGGCAAGCGCCTGGAACGGCGTGAAGCCTGCTATTTGTATGAACTGGACTGGCTGAATTTTCTGGAACAGAAGGGAATGCCGGTAGCCTATCCCATTGCCCGCAAAGATGGTAGTTTTTTGGGCCGGCTAAACGCCCCGGAAGGGATGCGCTACTACGCGGTTTTCAGTTACGCGCACGGCATTCCCCTTTCGTTGCAAGATGAAGAACAGCTTTACACAATGGGGCGGGAAATTGCCCGCATTCACCTGGTTTCCAATGAATACGAACCGCGCCACCACCGCCCGGAACTGGATTTGGAGTTCCTGATTGACCGGCCGGTAGCCCGCATCAAACGATACTGGGATGAAGATGCGGAACATATAGAAGATTTGGATTTGCTTCTGTTTTCGGCGGAAGATGCTAAGGAGCAGCTTCTGGAACTGATCAACAATGAGGAAAGCACACCGGACAGTTGGGGGCCAATTGGCGGTGATTTCCACAATCGCAGCGTCTTTTTTGATGAGGCCAATCAGCCCACGTTTTTTAATTTTGACTGGTGCGGCCAGGGTTGGCGGGCTTATGATATTGCCGTCTTCCTACACAACACCGGGCTGATTCACCAGGATTCCCCGGAATCGGCGGAAGCGTTTTTTGCCGGTTATTATTCGGAACGGCCGTTATCCCCCAACGAACATACCGCCATAGACCCCTTCCTCACCGTGCGCCGCATCTGGCTCACCGGCTGGTTTATGATGAATGACGGGTTGGCCGGACATTCGTTTATTGCGCCGTTGTAAAAAGTAACTGGGTAACTGGGTAATTACCCAGTTACCCAGTTACCCAATTACCATGATCCACTCCCTCCTCATTGCCAATCGGGGCGAGATCGCCTGCCGCATTATTCGCACCTGCCGCCAGATGGGAATTCGCGCTGTAGCCGTGTTTTCCGATGCGGACCGGGCAGCGCGGCACGTGCGGCTGGCGGATACGGCCGTACACATCGGCCCCTCTCCCGCCACAGACTCCTACCTGAACATTGACGCGATTATCGCCGCCGCCCAACAAGCCGGCGCAGACGCCATCCATCCCGGC
>JALUPA010000161.1 GCA_027054335.1 Ardenticatenaceae bacterium | reverse complement strand
ACAGAAAAAGGAACGCCGCAAGGAGGTATCATCTCACCCGTCCTGATGAATATGACGCTGGATGGTCTGGAAAAGATGTTGAAAAGTCGTTTTCCGAAACGATACCCGGATAATCCAAAAGTCCACGTCATCAGGTACGCGGATGATTTCATCATTACCGGTGTCTCCAAAGAACTGTTAGAAAGGGAAGTGAAACCATTGGTGATAACGTTTCTGCAAGAAAGAGGGTTAACCCTTTCCGAAGAGAAAACGCGCATCACGCATATAGAAGAAGGCTTTGACTTTCTTGGACGGAACATTCGACGCTTTGGCAACAAAACCATCATCCGCCCCAGCAAAGAGAATGTGAAATCTATCGTGACTAAAGCTGGCGACGTTATCAAGAAGAACCCGACAACGCCACCTTGAAGGATAGTGAAGAAACTCAACCCTATCATACGGGGATGGGCGCAACACTTCCGACACGATGCGAGCAAAAAGAGCTTCTATCATGTAGATACAGCCATCTTCGAGAAGTTATGGCGATGGGCAAGACGACGACATAGAAACAAACGATGGGGATGGGTGAAGAAGAAATACTTCCCCAAAGGAAATGGACGCAGTTGGTCATTCAGCGGTGAAGTTGAAGGTAAAAGGCGGTATCTTTTTCGTGCAGGACGTGTGCCGATAAAACGACACATTAAAATCCGAGCAGCAGCCAATCCGTTTGACCCAGAATGGGAACATTACTTTGAGAAACGACTGGTTTACAAAGTAAAGGATACCTTGCAGGGAGAATGGCGCAGGTGGCAGCTTTGGAAACAACAGAAAGGGGATTGTCTGATATGCCAGCAAAAACTGAACCTGGAAACGGACTGGAACATACACCACATCGTTTGGTTATCAAAGGGCGGTAAGGATACGATGGATAATTGTGTCCTGTTGCACGCTAATTGTCATCGGCAAGTTCATGCTGCAAAGTTGACCGTATTGAAACCGTGTCCGTCATAGGGCATTAGAGAGGCTTGAGCGGTGTGCGTTGAAAGGCGCACGCACCGTTCTTAGGGGAGGGGGTGGCGGTAACGCCACCTTCTTACCCGACTGTCTGCCGGTGGATGCCATCCGCCCATGACCCAACGAGTGCGGGCTTTGACGATGAGAGAATTATTCAACTTCAATTCTTTGGGAATGTATGGACGACTCATTGACGGGGACGGTGTAAATCGGTCAGGGATGGCAGCGTATAGCCCCGGCTTTGCAGCAAGACATAGGCGTGAGCTTTGCGCAGGGTTAGCAGTTGCGCCTCTTCGCGCAGTTGGTCAAGCACGGTCTGACCTTCAGCAGTCAGTTGGTTATTCTGGAGGCGTTCCAGCATGACATCGTACAAGGCAACTTTATCGGGATTCATTTCACTTTCAGCGATTTGCCACAGAGCGTCATCTGAAAGATGGGCCATTGCTTCCAGTTCAGTCTGGACTTCAGGCGGCAGATCGTTTTCAATCGGCGGCGGCAAGTAGCGTTCTAAAGTTTGATGCGCTACGTCGTTGACTGTAGCCTGCATCGCTTTGGCCTGTTGCTGCAAACGGCGGTAGAGAGAATCGGAGACAGTTATCTGGTGAGTACTCATTTTCACACTCATCTTAAAAATTGGTCAAACCAGTATCAAAATCACAATGAACAATGTCATTGTACCTGATTATAAATTTTTAGGTCAACCTGGTAAATAAAACTATGAGTAATAAAAGCAATATCTTGAACTTTTTATCTTCCATGCTTCTGGCAGATGCCCCGGCCGGTACGCAAATTTCCGGCATGACAAATGTGGCAGGGGAAGCGCTGCCTGCTTTTGGCGAGGCTAACCCGCAAAATGTGGAAATGATTGAGGTGCGGCAGGAAGACGGCCGTCTCAGCCAATACCCGCCGCCGGAAAAATGGAACGACTGGACGGAATGGGACGGCAAGGCGTGGCCCAAACGGGTCGCTCGCCGTTACACCCTCGTCCCCACCACCTGTTTCAACTGCGAAAGCGGCTGCGGCCTGCTGGCTTACGTGGACAAGGAAACCTTTGAGATTAAAAAGTTTGAAGGCAATCCCGTCCATCCCGGCAGCCGGGGGCGCAACTGCGCCAAAGGCCCCGCTACTCACAACCAGATTTACGACCCGGAGCGTATCCTCTACCCCCTCAAGCGCGTGGGCGAGCGGGGCAGCGGCAAGTGGAAGCGCATCACCTGGGAGCAGGCGCTGGACGAAATCGGGGCCAAAATGCGGGAAAGCCGGCAAAAGCGGCTGGACGGCATCATGTACCACGTCGGCCGCCCCGGCGAAGACGGTTACACCAACCGGGCCATCCAGGCGTGGGGTGTGGACGGGCACAACAGCCACACCAACATCTGCTCCGCCGGGGCGCGGGCCGGCTACTTTTTCTGGGGCGCGTTTGACCGGCCCAGCCCGGATTACGCCCATGCCCGCACTATTTTGCTCATCTCCAGCCACCTGGAAACCGGCCATTATTTCAATCCCCACGCCCAGCGTATCATCGAAGGCAAAATGGAAGGGGCTAAAATCATTACCTTTGACCCCCGCCTGAGCAACACCGCCAGCATGAGCGACGTTTGGCTGCCCACCTGGCCCGGCAGCGAACAGACCGTTTTGCTGGCAATTGCCAATCACCTCATCCAAAATGATCTGTACGACAAGAATTTTGTGCGCCGCTGGGTGAATTGGGAAGAGACGCTGGCAGCGATTGGAGATCGGAGACTGGAGATTGGCGATGCTGAACTGCAATCTCAAATCTCCAATCTCCAATCTCCCCAATTTGCGTATTTTGACAAGGCGCTCAAGGCTCTTTACGCTGAATTTACTTTTGACCGGGCGGCGGAAGAGGCGCAGGTTCCGGTGGAGCGGATTCGGGAGGCGGCGCAGTATGTGGCGGATTGCGACGGTCGTTTGGCAACCCACACCTGGCGCAGCGCCTCCATCGGTAATCTGGGTGGCTGGCAGGTGGCCCGGACGCTGTTTTTCCTGAATGTGTTAACCGGCAGCGTGGGCACGCGGGGCGGCACGTCGGCCAATAGTTGGAACAAATTTGTCCCGGCCGTCTTCAAGAAGCCCCCGGCCGGCCGTGCCTGGAATGAACTGCACATCCCCCATGAATGGCCGCTGGCTTTCTTTGAGATGAGTTTTTTGCTGCCTCACTTCCTGGAAGAGGGGCGGGGCGAGATTGACGTCTACTTCACCCGCGTCTACAATCCGATGTGGATTAACCCGGACGGCTTCATCTGGCTTAAGGCGCTTAAGGACGAAGAAAAGATCAAATGCCACGTCGCCCTGACGCCTACCTGGAATGAGTCCGCCTGGTTTGCCGATTACGTCCTGCCGATGGGTCATTCCGGCGAGCGGCACGACGTGGTGAGCCAGGAAACGCACGCCGGGCAGTGGATTACCTTCCGGCAGCCGGTGCGCCGTGTAGCTATGGAACGGGCCGGTAAGAAAGTCCGCTACACTTATGAAGCCAATCCCGGCGAGGTATGGGAGGAGAATGAGTGGTGGATTGAATTGTCGGTGCGGATGGACCCGGACGGCCGTCTGGGCATTCGCCAATGGTTTGAAAGCCCGTACCGCCCCGGCGAGATTATTACGGTGGAGGAGTATTACCGCTGGCAGTTTGAGAATGCCGTGCCCGGTTTGCCGGAAGCAGCGGCTAAAGAGGGCTTGACGCCGCTGGCCTATATGCGCAAGTACGGCGCGTTTGAGGTGACGGCGCAAAATTATACGCCGTATGAAAAGGCGCCGGCTTTGGCCGAAGAGGAAGCGGCTAAACTGGAAAGTATCGGCTTCCAGTTGAAGGAAGTGGCGGCCGGGGCTGTGCGGGAGTTGCTGGGTAAGCAGCCGGAAGAAGGGTTACAGGTGGATTTACACGGCCGTATCCACAAAAACGGCCGTGTCGTCGGCGTGATGGTAGACGGTCAGCCCAAAGTCGGCGTCAACACGCCCAGCCGCAAATTCGAGTTCTTCAGCCAGACGCTTTACGACTGGGGCTGGCCGGAACGGGAATACACCATTCCCTGGACGCTCAAGAGCCACGTCCACCCGGACAACATTGAATTTGACAAGGGCGGGATGCTCCTGCTGCCCAATTTCCGCCTGCCCACGCTGATTCATACACGCAGCGCCAACGCCAAATGGCTGTACGAAATCAGCCACAAAAACCCGGTGTGGATGCACCCCTCGGACGCGGAACGGCTGGGCGTGGAGACGGGCAACCTCATCCGCGTGGAGACGGAAATTGGCTACTTTATTGATAAGGTGTGGGTAACGGAGGGGATTAAGCCGGGCGTGATTGCCATGAGCCACCATCTGGGCCGCTGGCGCTTGCAGGAAGACCGGGGCGTGAATCCGGGGATGTCTAATCTGGCGCGGCTGGAGGAAAACGGCAGCGAGAACAAGCTGAATATCCTGCACGGGGGCGGCCCCTGGGAGACGTTTGACCCGGATACCAGCCGCATCTGGTGGCGGGAAGTAGGCGTGCACCAAAACCTGACGCACGCAGTACACCCGGACCCGATCAGCGGGGCGCACTGCTGGCTGCAAAAAGCGGTGAATGTGCGCAAGGTGGCCCCGGATGAGAAGTATGGGGACGTGTGGGTGGATACGAATAAATCCATGGCGGTTTACCGGGAATGGGTGTCTATGACGCGCAGCGCGGTGGACCACAGCCCGGATGGTTTGCGCCGGCCGTACTGGTTAAAACGGCCGCTCAAACCGGTGAAGGAAGCGTATAAGTTGCCCGAAAATCCTTTTGGGCGAAATGGACATAAACAACAAGAGTCAGAAGAGTTAGTTAAAGAATAGCTGAGTTTCGGAGGTACAAATGTGGTTTGAATCAATTATTCGAGAGGAAACAGGTTGCGCGGCCTACATGATCGGCTGCCAGCGCACCGGCGAGTGCGCGGTGTTCGATCCGTTGTGGGACATTCAACCTTATTTAGACATGGCAAAAGAGAAGAAATCAAAGATTCGGTACGTGATTGATTCTCATAGTCACGCGGATCATGTGTCTGGGGCGCGGCGGTTGGCCGAGGCTACGGGCGGCGAGTTGGTGCTGCCGGAATTGGCGGACATCACGTATAAAGCGACGCGGGTGAAGCATGGCGATCTGATTAAGATGGGCGGCGTGGGGCTGGAAGTGGTACACGTGCCCGGCCATCGCCCGGAGCAGATTAACTTGCTGGTGTACGATTATCCGCGCGGCGACGAACCGTGGTTTATCCTGACGGCCGATTTTGTGCTGGTGGGTGACGTGGCTCGCCCTGACCTGGCGCAGGCCGGGGATGAGGGCGCGCCGGTTTTGTTTGACGTATCTATCCCCCGCTTTTTAGGTTTACCCGACTTTGTTGAGGTGTATCCCGGCCATCTGGCCGGGTCTACCTGAGGCCGCGTCACAAGTGGCAAGGCTGTCACTACGGTGGGATATGAACGGCGTTTTAATG
>JALUPA010000160.1 GCA_027054335.1 Ardenticatenaceae bacterium | reverse complement strand
ATTAAGTAATTTGGCAATTGGGTAATTACTCAATTACCAAATTACCCAATCACCCATTACCTTCAAACCGGGTCCTCCATCTCTGGTATAGCCCGCGCATAACTGCCGGGTTCCACCCGGTGGGGCGTCGGTTCCGCACCTTCAGCCAAATCTACCAGCAGTTTTTCTTTGGTATAGATGGCGCTGGTTCTGTCATAAAACGCCATCTCGTAATTGTGCTTCAGGACGATGGCCTGAGTGGGGCAGGCGTCCTCGCAGTAGCCGCAAAAGATACAGCGCAGCATATTGATTTCATACGTGCTGGCATATCGTTCTCCCGGCGAGTATCGTTCTTCATCCGTATTTTCCGAGGCTTCCACAAAAATGGCGTCGGCCGGGCAGGCCGCCGCGCAAAGGGCGCAGCCAATACACCGTTCCAGCCCATTGTCATATCGCTCCAGGACATGCCGCCCCTTAAATCGAGGCCGCACCGGCCGTTTGATTTCGGGATATTGAATCGTAACCGGGGGCTGCCACAGGTGCTTAAACGTTGTCGCCATTCCCCTAATAATTTCACCCAACATATCAGAATCCTATCCTAAAAAAGGAATCGTCCGCTGCATGGCCGCAATCAGCGAGTCAAAAAAGCCTTCTTCTACCAATACAATAGCCACGCCGACGACTATGAAATTGATAACCGAGATCGGCAGCAGCTTTTTCCAGCCAAAAGCCATCAACTGATCGTAACGGAGACGAGGCAGCGAAGCCCGAATCCAGATCATCAGGAATAAACCAAGAACAATTTTAAGTGTGGTGTAAACCAAGCCTAATACGGGAACCTGGTCAACAAAAGGCCCCCTATAACCGCCCAAAAAGAAAACGGCAAAGATGGCGCTAAAGGAAACCATCTTCATATATTCGGCCATCATAAACATGCCGAAGCGCATGGAGCCGTATTCAACCGTAAAACCGGCCGAAAGTTCCTGCTCCGCTTCCAGCAAATCAAACGGGGCGCGCTGCAATTCGGCCATGATGACCACCCAGAAGACAAATGCAGCGACTGGCTGGACAAAGATGTACCACATGCCTTGTTGGGCAGCAACGATTTTGCCCGTATCCATAGAATTAGCCAGCATAATGGGGACCAAAATAGTCAGCCCCATAGCTAATTCATAACTGATCATTTGCGCGGTGGCTCGGATACCGCCCAACAAAGCATATTTACTATTGGAGGCCCATCCGGCCAACACGATGCCGTAAACGCCCAAAGAAGTGACGGCCAATATATACAGTACACCCACGTTGATATTGGGCGCGATGGCGAAATATTGATATTGCTCCGGTAAACCGGGCAGCTTGCCGGCCCAGGGGATGACGGCCAGGATAACAATCGCTGTGAAGACGCCCATCATCGGGGCAATAAAGTAAACAACCCTGTCTACTTTGGCCGGCGTCATATCTTCTTTCATAAACAATTTGACAGCGTCAGCGGCTGGCTGCATGAAACCGCCTAACAGTTTGCGCTCTTTCCCTTTGCGAGAAGGGAGGGGAATGTAACCGACGCGGTTGGGGCCGATCCGAACTTGCAAGCGCGCCAGCAATTTGCGCTCGAAGAGGGTTGTGTAGGCAAATCCGGTTACCATTATCAAGGTAATGATGAAGCCTACAACCAGACCCCATAAAGCAATTTGGCTTATTGTCATAGTGAATCCTCTGACGTGTTACGTATTGCGTATTGCGTATTGCGTATTTTTACTGGTACACGCAATACGTATTCTTTCAAGAATCTGTGACGTTAAATTCGACCGTTCCCGGAAACCAGGGGACGCCGCTAATCAGGGCTAGGCCAGCCGGCGCACGGCCGTTGACGCTGACACGTGCGGAAATTTTACGGCCGTTTACAACCACAACTCGCTCATCTCCATCCTGCGCATTGATTTTTTCTGCATCCCCGGCGTGGAGATGTAACGTGGGAACAGCCAAACGATCCGCCAGCATGGGTGTGTGGTTAATGAGCGTGCCGGGAGTGTAAAGTTTGGCGATGTGTACCAGGGGCAGGTTGGCAGCTACGGCCGTATCCCCCGCCGCCACCTCAAACAACCCCACCTCATCTGTCTCTGCCGCCGCCGCCCACTGCTGTCCCAATCCGGCTTCATTCCGGTACGACGTACCGCCAAAATACACGTCCTCACCGCCTACGTCCGGCCACTGTTCCTCTACCCTGGCCAGCGAACGATAATCCATCCTCTTGTACTGCGGTACAACCTTTGCCAAATCCCGGAATAGCAGGCTGGCGGCAATAGCCGGTTTAGCCATGTCCAGCCGTTCCCCGATTTGGGCTACGATCTGCCAGTCGGGGCGACATTCGCCCAATGGCGGGATGGCCTGGTAGTAGCGCTGCACGCGGCGTTCGCCGCTGGTATACGTACCTTCCCGCTCTGCCCAGCTTTGCGCCGGCAAAACCACGTCGGCCAGTTTCGCTGTCTCTGTGAGGAATAACTCCTGCACGATCAGGAAATCCAGTTGGCCGCGATCTGGGAGACGGCCGTCCCCCACCGGGTCCGCGCCCATGACGTACAACGCCTTGATAGCCCCGCTTTGCGCCGCCTCGTAAACGGCCGCCGCGTTCAGCCCCGGCGATTCTACCGGCTGGTAACCGGAAGCCAGCGCGGGGTGGACGCCCATATCCCAAGCCCCCTGCGTGTTATTGTGCGGCCAGACGGGGATGAGACCGCTGTTTACTTGCCCGGCGTGGGCTTTGTCTTCGTTTTTCAGAAGGAGCAGGTTGGCTAACAGTTTGGCCAGCGTGTCCGTCTCCACGTAGGTCAGCCCTTCATAACCGTAAAAGGCGACGAGGTTGTTCGCTTTGATCAGGGCATCGGCGGCAGCCGTGAGCTGGTCTACGGCCGTATCCGTTTCCACCTTGGCCGCATTGACCAACTGTCGCACCAAGGCAAGCGTCCCACCTGGCGCATACTGGAAGACGTAATCCGCATACTTGTCCAGGCGCGTGGGGCGTAAATTCATAACGACTAGCGTCGCCCCTCGCTCCGACGCCTGTTTCACCCGCAGCCACCAGATTGGCTCTTCTTCATGCAAATCGCTGGCGATTACCAAAATGGCATCACCAGCGCCCAAATCCTGCAAATTGCTGCCACTGGACAGACCCACTTTAGCGACCACGTCGCCGCCGGCCAGCCGCCGTTTGGCTAAATCTACGTTGTTGCTGCCCAGCCCGCGCCGGAAAAGATGCTGGAAGGCGTATAAATCTTCGTTGCTCAATCGGTCGCCGCTCAGTCCGGCTACGGCCGTGCTGTGTTCCTGCAACTTTTTCGCCACCAAATCCAGGGCTTCATCCCAGCTTGCTTCTGTCAACTCCCCGTTTTTGCGGATGAGCGGCTTCTGCAAACGATCCGGCGCGTCAGCAAAATGATGGACAAAGCGGTCCCGGTCCGAAATCCAGATTTCATTCACCCATTCATTCTGGCGGGGCACAATCCGTTTGATGACGGAACGGCCGCCCGACTTGGCTTCGCGGCGGGTACTCATGGCAATGTTGGCCCCGGCCGGTGAATGGGGCGAGAGGGAAGGCACAGTGGTTAATTCCCACGGCCGTGCCCCAAAACGGAAATCCGCAGTCGTCAACGCCCCTACCGGACAAATATCCGTCGTATTGCCGCTCCAGTAGCTGTCAAAACCCGGCTCCGACATCGTTACAATTTCCAGGGCGCGCCCTCGGTTATGGAACTGAATTACCGGGTCAGCCACAATCTCTTCCTGGAAGCGGATACAGCGGGCGCACTGAATACACCGCTCCCGATCCAGATAGATCAAATCCCCCAAAGGCACGTGCTTCTTATTGTGCATCTTCAAAGAATAATCCATCTGGCTGACGCCCAGCCCGTAATCCATCGTCAGGTTTTGCAGGGGGCATTCGCCCCCTTTATCGCAAACCGGGCAATCCAGGGGATGGCTGGAGAGCAGGAAGGCGATCACGTCCTCCCGCACTTCTTTAACCGGCTGCGTCGTTGTGCGCACCACCATCCCCTCACTGACGCGCACCGTACAGCCTGTTTGCAACCCCCGGCCAAAATTCAACTGGGGCGAACCGTCATCATTCAGCAGCGGTTCCCCCGTGGCCCTGTCCCGCATGGGCAGGCCAATTTCCACCAGGCACATGCGACACATTCCCACCGGTTCCAGCTTAGGATGGTAGCAAAATACCGGAATATCCACGTGGATTCTCTTGGCCGCATCAACAACCAACGTCCCTTCAGGCACATCTACTTCAATTCCGTCAATCGTTAGTTTAACCAGATTACCCATTCTGCTCCTCTTTCCCTTCGGCCGGCTCCAGTTCGCCCATCAATTCAGCCAGATTAAAAATAAGACCGGGAAAAAGCTGAGGGGAAAACGAGTCGCCCGGCGCGGCGACCTGGGTCAGCAAAAACCCCTCAGACGTATTCTTGTACTCGTAAATCAACAACTCAGGCTCCACCAGCCAATACCAGGGCACACCCGCCTCCTGGTACACAATTAATTTCCGGGATTTGTCCTGCAAAGCGGTAGATGGAGAAATTACTTCCACGGCCAAATCGGGTGGGCCAACCAGGCGTAAATCATCCTCAATGCGCGCCATATTTTCTGGCGTCAGATAAATTAAATCGGGAACATACGTCTGCACCGGCGTAATATCCACCTCTACCTCCGGCCAAACTCCGCCCAGGCCGCGTTTAATCACAAACGCTGAAAGTGCGGCGAACAATAAACCTACTATCTTCTGGTGGCGAAAACGGGGGCGCGGCATTTCTCGCAATACTCCTTCATCCAGTTCATAGAAAGGCGGCCCTTCAGGCAGCTGATGAAACTCAGCCTGTGTCCACGCCTTTGCGGGCGGCAAAGATTTTGTTTTTTCGGGCAGAATTGCTGCTGTTTCCATCATTCACCCTCTTCCCCATTTTCCCGGAAACGCCAGATTTTCGGGAAAAGCAAAAGATCTTTACTGCCTTTTAATTTTTGCTTCGTATTCCCCGTAAAAATGGCGCACCGTGCCCAATACGGGATTGATGGCAAAATCACCCAGGGCACATAAGGTGCGGCCGCCGATTTTGTTGGCTATGCTTTGCAGCACGTCCAGGTCTTCCTGCGTGCCTTCGCCTGCATAAATGCGGTGCAGCAGTTGATCCATCCAATAGGTGCCCTCACGGCATGGCGTACACTTGCCGCAGGATTCGTGCTTGAAGAAATGCTCCATCTTCATGGCCGCCCAGACCATATCCACCGTCTCGTCCATCACCACCACAGAGGCGGAACCCATGACCGAGCCATACGGTTCCAACCCTTCATAAGAGATGGGCGCGTCCAGGGCTTCGGCCGTTATCACCGGGCCGGAGCCGCCGCTGGGCAGCAAACCCTTAAATTCTTTGCCATTAGGGATGCCGCCGCCATATTCTTCACTAAAGAGCAGTTCACGGAAGGTCATCCCCATCACAATTTCATAGTTGCCCGGCTTGTTGATGTGACCGCTCAGGCAGACAATCTTGGGGCCTTTGCTCTTTTCTGTGCCCATGCTGGTGTACCATTCCGCCCCATTGGTAATGATGGGAGGTACGTTAGCCAGGGTCTCGGTGTTGTTCACCACAGTGGGCTTAAAATATAGCCCCTCGATGGCCGGAAAGGGTGGTTTGGCCCACGGCTGTCCTAATTCGCCCATGAGGGAGTTCAGCAGCGCCGTTTCCTCGCCGCAAATATAAGCGCCAGCGCCGTAGTAGGTGGACATGTCACAGTTAAAGTCGCTGCCCAGGATATTTTTGCCCAGCAAGCCGGCCGCGTAACATTCCTGGATGGCCTCTTCAAAATGATAGCCAATGTCCATAAATTCGCCGCGCATGTAATTGTAAATTTGGGGTGCGCCGACGGCGTAAGCGGCAATGAGCGCTCCTTCGATGACCTGGTGCGGGTTACGTTCCAGCAGTTCCCGGTCTTTGAAGGTGCCCATTTCCGACTCATCGGAGTTAATGGTGATGTATTTTTCTCCTGCGCCTTTAGGAATAAAGCTCCATTTGAGGCCGGTGGGGAAACCGGCGCCGCCCCGGCCGCGCAGTTGGGAGGCTTTGACAATATCTATCACTTCAGCCGGCGTGTATTCGTTCAGGGCTTTTTGCAGCGCTTCATATCCGCCGTGTTCGCGGTACACGGCCAGCTTGTGTAGATTCTCGATTTCCCGATGACGTAACAGAATGTAAGCCATTGATTTTTCCTACGACGTGCTTTTGGCGTAAGCGGTCACTTTTTCGACGACAGAGGGGGAGGTACGGCCGTTAGCCGCCTCCACCCGTAAACGAGCAATCAACTGATCAAACTTCTCTTCATCCAGGTTCTCTTCAAACTTCAGATTGCATTGCAGCATAGGCGCTCTGTCACAGGCCGCCAGACACATCACCGTTTTAATGGTAAACAAACCGTCTTCCGTCGTGCCGTCTACACCCACGCCCAACTTGTCGCAAGCCATCTCTACAAACTCATCCGCCCCGCGCAAGGCGCAAGCCAGATCGTTGCAGATTTCCAGCACATACGTCCCCACCGGTTCTTCATAATACAATGTGTAAAATCCGGCCAGCGACAAAACGTGTGTCGGCTCCAAATCGAGGATAGCGGCCACTTCTTCCATTGCTTCCCGACTCATATAACCATAATAATGCTGCGCCAGGTGCATCAAGGGCAATACGGCCGATTTCTTATGGGGAAACCGGGCAATAATCCCTTCAATCTCTGCTGCGTACTTTTCTGTAAATGTCATGTGCGTGTTGCGTGTGGCATGATGCGTGAAAATTTTTAAGTCTTCACACATCACACATCACGTTCTCATCTATCAATTTCGCCTAAAACAATGTCAATAGAACCAATAATTGCCACCACGTCGGCCACAAACGCACCTTTAGACATGATGGGCAGCGAGGCCAGATTTACATAAGATGGAGCGCGAAAATGCACCCGTGCCGGTTTGGGGCCGCCATCACCGCGCAAATAACAGGCAAACTCGCCGCGCGGTGATTCGACACTTTGATAAACAAAACCTTCTGGCGCATCAAATCCCTCCGTCCACAACTTGAAGTGATGAATCACTGCTTCCATGCTGTGGCCCAACTCGGAACGGGGCGGGGGCACAATTTTGCGGTCGTCAATGTTCACCGGGCCGTCTGGCAGCTTGTCCAACCCTTGCTCGATGATTCGTAGACTTTGCCGCATTTCTTCCATGCGGCAGCGATAACGAGCGTACACGTCACCGTCCGTTTCCAGCGGTACGTCAAAATCATACTGCTCATAGCCGGAGTAGGGCTGTGCTTTGCGAATATCCCAATTCACGCCGGAACCGCGCAGACTGGGGCCGGTCATCCCCCAGGCCACTGCTTGTTCGGCCGAAACCACGCCAATACCTTTGGTGCGATCCAGCCAAATGGGATTGTTTTTGGTCAAGGCTTCGTAATCAGCAATGCGGGAAGGCATAAATTCCAGGAATTTGCGCACGGCCGGTTCAAATTCTTCTGGCAAGTCTCGCCACAAACCGCCGGGGCGGAAGTAGCTGACCATCATACGCTGCCCGGCTACCATCTCAAATACGTCCAGGATGTACTCCCGTTCCCGGAAGCAGTACAAGAAAACGGACATGGCCGCCAAATCCAGAGCGTGCGTCCCCAGCCAAACCAGATGGCTGCCAATGCGGGCCAATTCCGTCAAAATGACGCGAATAGCCTGGGCGCGGGGCGTAGCTTCAACGCCTAATAGTTTCTCCACCGCCAAAATGTAACCCAGATTGTTGGACATGGGGGAAAGATAATCCATGCGGTCAGTCAGGACCAATCCCTGAGTGTACCTTTTGGATTCCATTGTTTTTTCGATACCGGTATGGAGGAAGCCAATATCCGGGGCCAGGTTGACGACGGTTTCGCCGTCCAGTTCCAACAGCAGGCGCAGCACACCGTGAGTGCTGGGATGCTGCGGCCCCATGCTGAGAAGCATATATTCTTCGTCGCCGACAATTTCCATGCCGGTACCGACTTTGGCCCGCAGTTCTTCTACGGTTAACTCCTGAATGACATTAGGATCAGTAGATAAAGTCATATGCTGTCTCTTGAGTTAAAAAATGTGCTACTCTTTCGCGTAAGGTTTTCTGGCGTTAATCTCTTGCCAGTTAAAGGAGAACTGCACTTCCTCGTAGCCCAGTGGATAATCTTTGCGCAACGGGTGCCCCTGCCAATCTTCCGGCAGGAACAGACGGCGCAAACTGTGATTGCCCTGGAAGCGAACGCCCATCAAATCCCATACTTCCATCTCCAGCCAGGTCGCTACCGGCCATACGTCGCCCACCGTTTCCGGGCCGTCTTCCGGGTCTTCCACCCACACCCGCAGTCGCAGCCGGTGATTTTGGGGAATCGAGTATAAATGATAATTAACGGCAAAACGGGGGAAATCCGGCAGCAAATCGTCGGCGCATATGTCAGACAAGAAATTGTATTGCAGGGCCTCATCATCCCGCAGAAATTGGCAAACTTCCCGGATTTGACCAGTGTGGACGTAAATCGTGCGTTCGCCACGAAAATCAATCACATCTTCGATGACGTCAGGAAAGGCTGCCTTGATTTTGTCTACCACCAATTGATCCTGGTTCATGTCATGTCCTCTAGGCGTGATCGGTCAGTTTTTCGTTACGAACTTTTTCCATCAGCGACAAAATGCCATCCAGTAAGGCTTCGGGGCGGGGCGGGCAGCCGCCTACGTAAACGTCTACCGGCACAATTTCGTCTACGCCCTGTACAATGGCATAATTGTTGAAGACACCGCCACAGGACGCGCAATCCCCCATGGCGATGACCCATTTTGGTTCTGGCATCTGGTCGTACAGGCGGCGAATGACGGGGGCCATTTTGCGGGAGACGCGGCCGGAGACAATCATCAGATCGGCCTGGCGTGGAGACGGCCGATTCAGTTCCATACCAAAACGGGAGGCGTCGTAATGAGAAGCCTGGGAACCCATCATCTCGATGGCGCAGCAAGCCAGGCCAAACAGGATGGGCCACATGGCGCCAGTGCGCCCCCAATTGACCACATCTTCTAAACGGTGGGTAACGACACCCATGTTGCCTAATTTTTGTTCTATTCCCATTCCAGCAACCCCTTTTTCCAAACCCACAGATCGCCAAGAAGGAAGAGAAACATAAACAACCCCATCACAGCCAGGCCAAACATGCCCAACCGACGGAAAGAGATGGCCCAGGGTACCAGCAGAATGATGTCTACGTCGAACAGGATGAAGAGGACGGCAATGCGGTAAAATTTGACCGGCAGGCGGCGTTGGGCTTCGCCAATGGCGACGATGCCGGATTCGTAGGGCATATATTTGTGAACCGGCGCTTCATCTATAGGTTTGGGTTTTGGCCCTAAGCTGAGGGATAATGCCGGTAACAAGAGGGCAAAAAAGAGAGCTATCCCAAACAACACAGCTATGGGCAGGTAATCAATCAATATTTGATTTTCCATAATCTGGTTTTTCCGAGGATTTGGTGGTTGTATACTTACACAGGTTTGTTAATGTGAACAATCAACAAATGGTGATTAAAAGCGTGCCGCCGAGACACTTAATTACCTTTAATCAAGTATGTGCATTCTATCACAAGCAATATGGTGCGGCAACAAAAGCAACGGCCGTAATCAACCTGTTTAGTTACGGCCGTTTCCCTCTAAACAACCACTCTGCGCCTACAAAAAAAGCCTGTCAGATTCCATCACTGACAGGCCGATTCGCTCAAAAAATCAACTAACCCAAATAATCCCGCAGCGCCTTACTGCGACTGGGATGGCGCAGTTTACGCAGCGCCTTCGCCTCAATCTGGCGAATACGCTCCCTGGTAACGCCAAAACTCTGGCCTACCTCTTCCAGCGTGTGATCCTTACCGTCATTCAAGCCAAAGCGCATTTCCAGCACCTCCCGCTCCCGGTCGCTGAGGAAACCGAGGACATTGCGAATTTGCTCGCGCAGCAGTTCCTTCGAGGCTTCATCCACCGGCTCCAACGCACCTTCGTCGGGAATAAAATCGCCGTATTCCGTCGAGTCTTCGCCGCCCACCGGCGATTCCAAAGACATCGGGTCCATGGAGATACGCTTGATGTCTCGAATCTTGGACACCGCCTGCCGCCATTTGCGGTTCAGCACCGGGTCAACCGGTTCATCGTTCTCCAACGCTTCCTTGATAGCAGCCGATTCCTCCGGCGTCAGGAAATCCAGTTCCAGGGCCAGTTCCTCGTCTGACGGTTCGTGGCCCAACTGCTGCACCAGGTCACGCTGCATCTTGACAATCTTGTTGATGGTCTCAAACATATGCACCGGGATACGGATGGTACGGGCCTGGTCGGCAATGGCCCGGCTGACAGCCTGCCGAATCCACCAGGTGGCGTAGGTGCTGAATTTATATCCTTTGGTGTGGTCAAATTTTTCTACCGCCCGCAGCAAACCTACGTTCCCTTCCTGCACCAAATCGAGCAGTTGGATGCCGCGCCCCATGTACCGTTTGGCGACGCTGACCACCAGACGTAAGTTGGCCCCGGTCAGATTGACTTTGGCTTCTTCGGCCAATTCGTAAATCATAAATTCGTTGTATTTAAGGCTGCCTTTTTCTTCTTCCAGCCACTCCTGGAATATGTCTTTCTCTGGCAATTCGTGAAATTCTTCGTAATATTCGGCCAGGCGGCGGGATAATTCCAGGGTGAGAATGTATATAGCCGTAAACACCGCAAAACTACTGCGCGCTAAATCCGACCAGGTATCATCCTGTCCCCAACTACCCTTGTTCAGGTATTCGCGGATGTAAGATTTCTCCTGACGGCGCCAGCCTTTACGCAGTTCGCGGACCTCATGAATCAGGGCCAGCATGTCTGGCGGGTCTACCCCGAGAATATCACTGGCGGCCTGGGCGCGCTGGTAATTTTCATACAGATTATTATAGTTGGCCAGGTTAGCCCGGAAATCCACTTCTCCTTCATCATCCACCCCATCCCCATCAATAACTCCGGACATCAGGCTGTCCAATTCCGAAGCGGCGCGCAACTGCGTAGACAGCCATATCTCCTGGTCTGCCGAAAGCAGGGGCACCTGGCCGATTTCTTTAAGGTAGGTGTGAACAGGATCATCCTCCGGTGCGGTCATGTAAGCTGCTACCGGGTCTTCCTCTGACTCCAAAGTCGCATCTAACAGATTAGCTTTATCGCGGGCGTCATCCAGTGTTTCGCCGGTGGCGGAAATAATACGGATGTCGTGTTTCTGCAAACGGGCATAGAGACGCTCCGCCTGCTCTTCATCCGCTTTGGCCAACACGGTTTGCACATCTGCTTCATCTATAACACGAGAGCGTCTGGCTTTTTTGACGAGCGCTTCGATATCCAAAGGGTCTTCGTCTACAATCAATGGTTCCACAAAGATGTCGTCCATGTCTTCACTCTCAAGTTCAGGTTCCAGGTCCATTTTCTTCCACCTTCAATTATCATCCGCAGATTGCGCAGATTGCACAGATTTTTGCGGTGTTTTGGGAAAAGTCAATGCTTACGGCCGTATCTTTCATCATCCTGGCTGCGGCGACGGCCGGACGCCGACATCGCATCTCTGGCCTTATTCAAGCGCAGTACCACCAGCAATAATTCCTGTAACGTGTGCTGGTATGTTTCTAATACGTCCTGGTCATGCGCCGCTTGCGCGTCCCGGTAATGCTGCTTGATGGCGTCAATCTCTTTCTTGACTTGCACCAGACGCCAATCCAGTACAGACAAAACCAGGGTGTCCGCCAATCGCTCCGGCTCATTTTCGGGGGATGGGGGCAATGCCAGTAGAGTGTCCACCCGTTCATGGAGAACATCATCTAAACTATCCCACAATTCCCCATCGGCGGCAACCGCGGGAGTGGCAGCCAACTGCCGGATTTGCCGGATAAGCGCCTTGTCTTCCGGCCGGTCAAAATCCGCTTCGCCCACCAATGATTCACCACAGCTTTGCAGCCGGGTATCTACCAGACGCAAGATTTGCCGGTTACGCAGACATTGGCGCAGGAAGTTCTCCTGACGCATTTCGGGGATGATGGGCGTAGCGCCAGGCACGGCCATAACCCGCGGCTTACTTTTTCCATTGATAGGCGGGGGGGGAGCAGATGGTATGGGCGACGGCCGTCTCCGTTCCGGAATTTGCACCAGACGCAAGGTGCGTTCTTCTATATGTAACGCGCGGGCTAACTGCTGCCAATAATGGTCCCGCTCCACCGGCTCCGATATATCTTTGATAAGGGGGATGATTTGTTGGGCGACGGCCGTTTTTCCCTTGGCATCGTTCATGTCCAGATCGGCCGTCAGCACATCAATCACATACGACGTCACCGGTTTAGCTTGGGCTACCAACTGCGGCCATTGCTCCGGGTTTTGCCGGATGATGTCGTCCGGGTCCTGCCCCTCCGGCAGCGTCACAATACGGATGTCCGCCTTGAGGCGGCCCTCGTGCCGTACCAGGCCGTGCGCGTCAAACTTCACCTCCACTTCCCGATCCAGTGTCTCGCGGGCTACCTGCAAGCTGCGCAGCGTGGCCTTCATCCCCGCCGCGTCTGCATCCAACGCCAGGACAAACGTTTTGGTATATCGTTTCAACTGGCGCAACTGCGGTTCTGTTAACGCCGTACCCATCTGGGCAATAACGTTGCGGAAACCGGCTTGCCACGCTTGCAGTACGTCCATGTACCCTTCCACAATCACCGCCTGCCGCGCTTCCCGGATGTGCCGCCGGGCCATATCCAGACCAAAAAGCAGGCGGCTTTTGTCGAAAAAAACGGTTTGCGGGGAATTGAGATATTTGGGCAGGCCGTCTTTTTCCAATGTTCGTGCGCCAAAGCCTACGGTACGGCCGTCCACATCCCGAATCGGTATCAACAACCGGTTACGGAAACGGTCATACCGCGTCCCTTTATCCGGGTTTTCCGTCAGCAGCCCCACCCCCAGCAAATCCTCATCCGTATACCCCTGCCCGTTAAAATGTGAGCGACAGGCGTCCCAGGAATTCAGAGCAAACCCTATCTGGAACGTCTCAATCGTCTGCTCCGTCAAGCCTCGTTTTTGGATGTATTCACGGGCGGCGGCCGCCTGGGGCGCGTGCAAAAACAGTTGGTGAAAATAGTCTGACGCGGCGGCCAGCAAATCGGCCAGCTTTTCTTGCCGCGCTTTCTTCTTTTTATCCACCGGCTTACGCGGTTCCAGCTCTACCCCGGCCCGTTTAGCCAGATTTTGCAGCGCTTCCTTGAAATCCCAGCCATTCTGCTTCATCACGAAGGAGAAAACGTCGCCGCCCTCGGCGCAGGCGCCAAAGCAGCGCCAGGTTTGCGTTTCCGGGAAGACAAAAAATGCGGGGGTGCGACTGTTTGGGTGGAAGGGGCAAAAGCCGGCGTAACTGCGTCCCGATCTGCGCAAAGAAACAGTCTCGGAAATGAGGTCTACTATATCCAGCCGGCTTTTAATTTCGTCAGTTACACGCATGAGATTAAGGGTTTAATTTCCGTCGCCTTCATTTCTTCCAGAACTTTTTTATCATCAGGCGTGTGGGAAATTATACCCCAATCCCTATCGTTGTTCTAAACTTTTAATGTAGGCAAATCGAACGAATGATTATGACTCATCCAGCGATGTTATCAATGCAAAGGACTGGTTATTGGCTGTGATTTGCGCCGCAATCTGGGCGGATGTGAGGCTCTCATTTTGATCCAGCGGGCCAATAAGGTCGGCGCGGATTTTGATGGTCAGGCGGGAAAGGGCCTCCATAAGCTGGCTGGTTTCCCGTTTGTCCAAATCCGGGTCCTGGGCAATCTGGGCAAACGTGTGGATGAATTTCTCAAACTCCACCAACACGTCAGGATCAGCCACCAGCGCCAGCTTTTGATTAAGGAATTGCAACTTGATGATGTCGTCGGCTGACGTTTCCCCGGAAAGCACGACGTCTTCCAGATGGTCTATTAAGTCCATGTAGATTTGCTTTTTCAGGTCGAGGAAGTTGAGGTTTTCTTCTTTTTTGAGTTCGACTTCGGTTTGTTTGTTGAGGAGTACGGCCGTAATCAGCACCGTCACAAATGATCCCAGAAAAATCAGCACAATTTCCTGCGACAGGGGGTCATTATCCGACTGGACAAACACAAAACGAAAAAAGCCGTAGCCAAAAATAAACACCACCACCGCCAGCAGCAGCAAAAGCGCATTGCTCCGGTTCAATGAACGTAAAGATTTCATACCGCACCTCGGCGGTTATTGTGGCTTAATTTGCCGGATTTCGCCAACAGAAGATGACATTTTAACGGCGTGGAAACCTGGCGCTTGCACCCCTTATGGGACTATTGCATAATATCAGCAGAAGAAAAGGAAAAGTCATGCCGGAAATTTCAAGATTTTACGGAATCATTATCACAATGTACTATGAGTACGGCCGTCACCAACACCCACACTTTCATGCGCGTCACGGCCGTTACAAAGCCAGTTTCACCATCTCACCCCCGGCTTTACTGGCAGGCGCTATGCCGCGAAGACAGCAAAACCTGATTCTGGCCTGGGCAGAATTACACCAGGAAGAATTGCTGGAAAATTGGGAACGTATCAAACGCGAACAAGTATTGAAAAAAATTCACGGGTTGAAATAGCAATTATGTAGGTCAAGTTGGCCAACTTGACCTAGACAAGAGGCGACCAAATGAATGTACAAAACCTGTCCGACTACGACCTGCACGATGTAAGCAATTTTGAAATCATATCGGATTACACGCTCCGTATCTGGTTTGACGATGACACAGAACAAGTCGTCAACTTTGAACCCATTTTGTACGGGCCATTATTTGGCCCGCTGCACGATTTGACCCTCTTCAATCAAGTAGAATTGAATCAAGAGATCGGCACACTTGTTTGGCCAAATGGCGCAGACATTGATCCTACCGTTTTACACGACTGGCCTGCTCACGTAGACGCCATCATTCAGCGTCGCCAAAAATAGTTTGCTGCATCCCCCATGTAAAATCACTGAAAATGCAGAGAGTATGGGGATTTTTACTTTTTGCCGCCACACTCTCCGCACTCCCCAATTTCTACGAGACCCAATCCTTAATGCGATAATACTGC
>JALUPA010000159.1 GCA_027054335.1 Ardenticatenaceae bacterium | reverse complement strand
GGGTTGTACTTACGTAACAGGATTATCTGGCATTTTGGACATGGGCTGCATACGAAAAAGCGTTTTTCCGGGCGATATGAGACGATTTTATGGTTTACGAAAGGTAAAGAATACACCTTCAATCTTGATCCGGTGCGGGTTCCCTCAAAGTATCCGGGCAAACGTCATTACAAGGGGCCGAACAAGGGAAAATTATCAGGTAACCCGAAAGGGAAAAATCCTTCCGATGTGTGGGAAGGGCTAGTTTCGGAATGGGATGAATGTTTTTGGGAGATTCCCAATGTGAAGTCTAATCATCCTGAGAAGACGATTCATCCTTGCCAATTTCCCATTGAGCTAGTCGAGCGTTTTGTTCTGGCTTTGACAGATGAAGGCGACCGGGTGTTTGATCCTTATACCGGGGTGGGATCGGCCTTGATCGCGGCGATAAAACATAATCGGTTGGCTTTGGGTAGTGAACAAGAAGCGGAATATGTGGCGCTTGCCAAAGAACGGATACAGGCTTATTTCGATGGGACGCTGCGGATACGGCCGTTGGGCAAACCTATCCACAAACCAACAGGCCGGGAAAAAGTGGCCCAAATCCCGCCTGAGTGGCAGACAATAGAACAACCGCGTCTTTTAGAAGAAAAAGGGAAGTACGAATGAAAATTGGTGGCGTTTACTCATTCAAGCAAGGGCGGGAGGTAATTGAAAGGGATTTTGCGGCGGAATTGGCGCAAGTGCAGGAGATTATTGAGTCTGTAGATGGTTCCTTACATAGAACAAAAGTGAGCCGGGAAAAAACGATGCCCGGTCGGAAGCTATACAAACCGAGTTCTCTCAATCAGGCATTTAGCCGGGCATTTGAGGTGCGGCAATGGCAAAAATATAAAGTTCTATGCGATTACCCTACAGAATTTTACACAGAAGATTATACACCGTCTACGCATGTGCGTGGTGCTTATCGAGAGATGGATTTTGTAAAAAATCGAGTGGGTATTGAAGTACAATTCGGAAAATATGCGTTCATGGTTTATAACGTTTGTGCCAAGATGACAATTTTTCACAGACAGGATGTTATTGATGTAGGAATTGAGATCGTGCCTTTGAAAGAGTTAGCCAGTGAAATGTCTACCGGCGTTTCTTACTTTGAGCAGTTTGTTTGGGATTTGGAGCATCGAGGCGTGGCGGATATAGATATTCCGGTATTAATTTTGGGCATAACGGTATAGGGAGGCTGTGGTGATTCCAGACGAACAGCGAGACCAACTAATTCAGGCGGCATGCGCGGCCAGGACAGAGGCGTATGCACCGTATTCGCAGTATCGGGTGGGGGCGGCAATTTTGGTGGACGACGGCCGTATCTTCACCGGCGTCAACGTGGAAAATGCTTCTTATAGCCTGACTATCTGCGCGGAACGCACGGCCGTATTCAAAGCCATTTCGAAAGGATACCGCAACATTTTAGCCCTTGTCGTCTGTACGGAAAATGCCGGGTCGCCTTGCGGGGCGTGCCGCCAGGTGCTGGTGGAGTTTGCCGGAGATATTCCTGTCTGGTTAGTGGATGCTGCGGGAAACGGCCGGGAAACCACGCTCCACACCCTCCTTCCCGATCACTTCGGGCCAGAACATTTAACGTGAAAACGTGATGCGTGAAGGCGTAAGGTATGTTCTCCTTATCCCCCGATCTCGTAACTGATCCCCGCTTCTTCCAACTTGCGAATGCGTTCCCATTCCGGCAAATCAGTGTCCGCACCGGCCTCTTTGAGAACCATAATCTGGCGTAGCTCCACGATTTGATCCCGCAGCAGAGCCGCTTTTTCAAATTCCAGAGCTTGCGCAGCGGCCTTCATCTGTTTTTCCAGTTCGTTGATCATCTGGTGCAGTTCCGCTTTGGGCAGATCGGCCAGGGTGGTGTAGGCGCCGCCTTCTTCGGCGACGGCCGTTTCATACTGTTCCGCAATATCATCCGTCAGGTCGCGCACTGCCTTGAGGATGCTCTTCGGTTCAATGCCGTGTGCCTCATTGTACGCCTGCTGCACGGCCCGCCGCCGGTTCGTCTCATCAATAGCAAAGCGCATCGAATTGGTAATTCTATCCGCATACATAATCACTTTGCCTTCGATGTGACGCGCTGCCCGGCCGATTGTCTGCACCAGCGACGTGCCTGAGCGCAAAAACCCTTCCTTGTCTGCGTCCAGAATGGCGATGAGCGATACTTCCGGCAAATCCAACCCTTCACGCAGCAGGTTGATGCCTACGATCACGTCAAACACCCCCATACGCAGATCACGCAAAATCTCCGTCCGTTCAATCGTATGCACTTCCGAATGCAGATAGTGGACTTTGACGCCCATTTCCAGTAAATAATCGCTCAAATCTTCCGCCATGCGTTTGGTCAGTGTCGTTACCAACACTCGCTCTCCCTGCTCTGTGCGCAGGCGGATTTCGCTCAGTAGATCGTCTACCTGCCCCTTGACCGGACGCACCTCCACTTCGGGGTCCAGAACGCCAGTGGGCCGGATGACCTGCTCCACAATCCGGTCGGAATGTTCCAGTTCAAACGGTCCCGGCGTGGCGCTGGTAAAAACGGCCTGATTGATCCGCTCGCCAAATTCCTCAAAATTGAGCGGGCGGTTGTCCAGGGCGCTGGGCAGCCGGAAACCATACTCCACCAATGTTTGTTTCCGCTTCTGATCCCCGCTGTACATGGCTTGGACTTGGGGGATGGTCATGTGGCTTTCGTCAATGATGAGCAGGTAGTTGGCCGGAAAGTAATCCATCAACGTCCAGGGCGGTGTGCCCGGGGCGCGTTGATCCAGATGGCGGCTGTAGTTTTCGATGCCGGAGGTAAAACCGATTTCCCGCAGCATTTCCAGATCATAGCTGGCACGCTGTTCGATGCGCTGCGCTTCCAGCAGCATGTTTTTGGATTTGAAGTAGGCGATTTGCTGGTTGAGTTCTTCTTCGATGTCGTTGATGGCCTGGGCCAGCTTATCTTCATCGGTCACAAATTCGCGGGCCGGGAAGATTTTGACGCCGGTCATTTCCAGCAGCAGTTCCCCGGTCAGCGCGTCAAATTCGGTGATGCGTTCTACTTCATCTCCCCAAAACTCAATGGAATAGGCGCTTTCGGCGTAGGCAGGGAAGATTTGCAGTGTGTCGCCGCGCACACGGAAGGTGCCCCGGCGCAACTCCAGGTCGTTGCGGTCATACTGGATGTCTACCAGGCGGCGCAGCAGGTTATCGCGGCGGTAGGTTTTGCCTCGTTCGATTTCCACGGTGACTTTGCCCCACGCTTCCGGGTTGCCGATGCCGTAGATGCAGGAGACGGAGGCCACGATGATCACGTCTTCCCGGCTGAGAAGGTTGGACATAGCCAGCAGGCGCAAACGGCCGATTTCCTCATTGATCTGAGTTTCTTTTTCGATGAAGAGGTCGTGCCGGGGTACATACGCTTCCGGCTGGTAATAATCGTAGTAGCTGACGAAATAGGAGACGCCGTTTTTGGGGAAAAATTCGCGGAATTCGGCGTATAATTGGGCCGCCAGAGTTTTGTTGTGGGCGATGACCAGGGTGGGGCGCTGGGTCTGCTGGATGACGTTAGCCATCGTAAAGGTTTTGCCGGTACCGGTAGCCCCCAGCAGGGTTTGGAAGCGATCCCCCGTCTCAACGCCTTCGACCAGTTGGGCGATGGCGTCGGGCTGATCGCCCATCGGTTGGAAGTCGGAAACAAGTTCAAATTTTGGCATCTGTTTCTCCGAAGGAGCCGCGGATTACGCGGATTTATCTGGATTTTTCTTTAGTGATTCTTTGCATTCTTCGCATTCTTTGCAGTTTTTTTGCGTGGCTAAGGTGATAACTTTTGCTCAGAACGTAAGTTCCAATTTTAGCACAAAATGGGGGAAAGGGTGAGGGGGGATGACGGCCGTTTCCCAGTCGCTCATCTAAAAACAAAAACTGACTGCCAAGTGTAAAGCAGTTTACAGTTGGCATGTAGTCCGCATACCGGAAGTAAATTGCCAAAGGAGATAAACTATGTGCATATTAGGAAATTAGATGTAACGGTAACAGTAACGGTATTAAAAATCCAATTTTCCTCCTTTTCTCCTTCTTCTCCTCTTCCCGCAAAAAGCCTCGCAACGCGAGGCTTTTTGTTGTGTATGGGTAATTTGGTAATTTAGTAATTGGGCAATTACCCAATTACCCAGTTACATAAGTACCTAAAGCAAATCCGTAACCAATTCTTTTTCGTGTTTTAGTTCCGCTTCCGTAACGCCGATTTTTTCTTTGGCGAAGTCGCTCCAGGTGAGGCCCTGAACGATCTCGTAGCCGCCGGCCCCGTCACTGGTGATGGGGAAGGAGAAAATCAAGCCTTTTTCAATACCGTAGCTGCCATCAGAGGGTACCGCCGCAGAGAACCAGTGGCCTTCGGGCGTTTTGTTTTCAAAGCTCATCACGTGATCCAGGGCGGCGTTAGCAGCCGAGGCGGCGGAGGATTTGCCCCGCGCGGCAATGATGGCCGCGCCCCGCTTCTGCACGGTGGTGATAAATTCGCCGCGCAGCCAATCGTGGTCGGTGATGACGTCCATGACCGGTTGGCCGTTGATTTTGGCGTTTTCCGCATCCGGGTACTGGGTGGCGCTGTGGTTGCCCCAGATGGTGACGTTGCTTACGGCCGTAACTGGCACACCCGCTTTATTGGCTAACTGG
Source organism: Ardenticatenaceae bacterium (assembly GCA_027054335.1). Lineage (GTDB taxonomy): Bacteria > Chloroflexota > Anaerolineae > Promineifilales > Promineifilaceae > JAJRTP01. The sequence goes on along the minus strand of JALUPA010000159.1, from coordinate 791 downwards.
GCATACGCCCGGTTCTGGTCCAGACGGGTGAGGGCGGCAAAGCGGTCGCTGGGCACGTCTGAATTGTTCATGGCGATGAGGCAGTTGGTGTTGGCCGGATTACCTACCACCAGAACGCGCACGTCGTCAGCGGCATTGTTGAGGGCTTTACCCTGGCCGACAAAGATGGGGCCGTTGGTGCGGATGAGATCACCTCGTTCCATGCCTTTACCGCGTGGTTTAGAACCGACAAGCAAGGCCCAATTCACGCCATCGAAAGCCACGTTGGGATCATCCGTAACGACAACGTTTTCCAGCAAGGGGAAGGCGCAGTCGTTCAATTCCATAACGACGCCTTCGAGGGCGGGTAAAACGGGGGTGATTTCCAGTAAGTGCAGAGAAATTTTGGTGTCGTGGCCGAACACTTCGCCGGAGGCCAGACGGAAGAGAAGAGCGTAACCAATTTGACCGGCAGCGCCGGTGACTGCCACTTTAACAGATTTTCGTTCCATCATCTTACTCCTGTTAAAATATTTGTTAGTGTAGTCGAACGCTTCAGGGGGAAGGTTGGCTACAGCGTCGGATAAGGATATTTGTATTATCGCTAATGCCTTAAAAGTAGCAACTTTGTGGGGATAGGGTTAGGGACGATTGTCATCATTTATTGCCAAAGAATGTCATAACGTAAAGTGACCCCCATTGTCAAGACCACAAATCGACAAAGTTAAGGTGGATCATTGGGTCACAAAATCGGTACATTAACAGCAAAATGAATATCAGCCGGCGTCAGATAGCCAAGACTCTGATGCGGC